>CAVZZS010000010.1:0-74259 GCA_963779925.1 uncultured Nanoarchaeota archaeon
TATTGCTGTTAATGCTCGTTCTATCTTTTTGATCCTGCGTTAGGATAAATACAGCACCGTAACCGAAGGTAAATGTAATAAGGAGTGTGGCTATAATTGCAATTATTGACAAAACCAATCCTGCAACTCCATCACTTTCATGTTTCCTGATTGCAATAATGCTGATAATCAACGCAATTAGGCTGGTTAGAAATCCTAAAAAAGGAATCCATGCAATTAAAATCGCAACTATTCCCGATAAAAGCAGCAAAATGCCCCTCCTCTTTTTTCATGTTTAAATTAGGATGTTCGATATATAAATTTTTCAAAAGGATTTTTAAAGTATAATGAATTTTATATTATATAAAAAAGGGGATGATTATAGCAATAATTGCTATTGTTATCATTTTAGTCGGTTCTATTATTCTGTTAACTACAAATCAAAATCCTGGATATGATTCGCCGTGCTCTGCAAATAAAACATGGCATGATGTAACAAGTTTCAATGGAGTTAATACTACGACTACCGATTTCTTTAGTATAAAAGGAAATCAATCAACAATAACTTACACTCTAGTGCCAAATAGCCAGCCTGCCTACTCTTTTTTCAATCTGTTTATTTATCCTCAAGGTGAAACAGCGCTTTATACGATTCTATTGCTCCGGCAGAAGGGAGTACTCTGGAACAAACAGTTCAACTTTTTCTTTGCCTTCTAGGAACTTATTATATGAAAGTAATTACCGCTAATTTAAATAGCTGGAACATCCAGATACAAGATTATTATTAAAGTTAGTTTCTGAAAAAAGATATTCCATATCTAAAACATCCAGGACATCTTCAATACCTTCAAGATTATGCTGTAGCTTTTTTAATACAATCTCTACATCCATGTTGTCAGAGTTCAAAAAATATTTATCCAACTCTCCAGCCTCTTGTTTTTTTATCTTAGTTATATTGTCCAAGAAAGAGAAAATATCACCCAAATTGTCTAAGTCCTTATTGGAATAGTTCAGATCTCTTAGAGAAAATATGCCAGTCTGCAACTCTTTCAAGTCTCCTGATTAATTCCAGATAGGTATTCATAAGGTACATATCATTTCATCTGGTTCTCTTTCGAATTGTTTTTATTTTCCATTCGCATAAAAGAGTATTTTTTTGATAGGTTATTCAGAGAATCAACAGAATTTTCAAGCTTTTTTAATTCTTCAAAATCCTTTTTTCTAATTGTTCAAACATCAGATTTATCAGATAAACCCCCCTTTTCATTATCTTCTCAAGGCTTATATCCATGTCCTTAAATGAAAGAGAAATCTCTACCAGTTTATCCTCTTCAGTTGTTATGCTATATCCGTGAAAACGCTCGAGAATATCTCTGATTCTGCTGGATTCTTTTTCCTCTTTGCTGCCAAAGCTTATTTTGATATTATTAATGCCCTTTATGTAGCACATCCTTATGAATTCTCTTAGATTCTTTATCTTCTTGTATTCGACATAAAGGGGCTTATTATCTGGTTTATGATTTTCCGCATTGATAATAAGATTATTATTCAAGTTATCTATGAAAACAAAATCTTTTTCCTTCAGATGATTATGGGTTATCCAGTCTTTTGGCAGCGAAATAGAATAAGACCCTTTTCCTACAGACTGTATTCTTCTTGCTTCCATGAAATTAAACTGTTTTTGTTATTTTAATTGATTTCTCTATATCAGTATATACTTTAATATTAATTTGTATTCTATTTAGAGTATATAGTAATAAGTGAATCTATTGAAAGTATTCAGGCAGAAAATATAGTCTTGGCAGAATTAGAAAAATAGATGAATGAAAAGAAAGAATTAATACTATTCATTAGAAATTCATTGGAAGTTTTAGCGGAGTATCAATTATTTCATGTTCCAGTTCTCGTTTCGCCAAATAATGGAAAAAATCTTGATGGTTTGTGTATTCCCAGTAAAAGTATAATTTTGGTAAGTAATGATGCTGTCTTAAGCGACAGGAAAAGACGGTTATGCACGAATTAATTCATGCGTATGATTTTTTATACAAAGATAAATCTCTGGAAAGAGATACTAGGTCAAAGAGAAGAAAAATTGCAAAAATTGGTATATGGATAGCAAAGATACATATGTAATCACAAGCGCGCAGGCTTTAGCTAGACCAAATGATAAATTTCTGGATTCTCTAGAAAATCTTGCTAAAAGATTGGATGCGGAACTGATTGTCCTTCCTATGATCGGAAATGCCGCTAGAGAAGACTATGACTTCGGAAATTTCTTCTCTAGATATAAGAGAGATATGGTCTTGAGTATTCAAAAAGAGAATTAAACAATAATATTGGCATCGAGCAATTCAAATGTAAGGCCCGGTATCAAATTGACCCCCTTACAGGGTTGCAACGTTTTGCCCAGCGTGAAAGAAGCCTTGTTTTTGCAAGCCCAAAGCAAAGATGGGCTTACACTTCCCCACTCCAATTGCAAGATGCCAAAAGCACTGATTACAACTGGATCGGCTACTAGGCCAAATTATGCGACCAGAAAGGATGTTAGCGCGGAAAGGCGCCGCCTCGGAAATATTGCAAAGGGAGATCATGAATATGGCGCAATTATTGTTGAAGTTGTCGGAAATAAAAAGTATCATTGGAGAAATATTGTTTCTCAAGCGGACGGAAAGTTCAATGATTTGGGAACTGAATATGATGGGAAAGAAACAAGGGCGGTAAAACCCCTTGCGATGGTCTGCGGAGATTGGCACACAGGATATACAGATAAAAAAGTGCGTAAAACTACATTGAGGATGATTGAAGAATTTAAGCCGGAAAGATTGATCCTTCATGATTTCTTTAATGGCCACAGTATTTCGCATCATATGCAAAAGCAATTAATCTATCAGATGATTCGGGAGGGAGCGGATAAAAATCATCTGTCTCTTGAAGTTGAGCTTGCATTATGTGGAAAAGAGCTGGAAAAGATTGCCAATCATGTAGGAAATGGCCAGATTTATATTCCCGAGTCGAATCATCTTGAATTCTTGGACCGATATCTTGACGAAGGCAGGTTTGTAAAAGACGCCATAAATGCGAGAGTTGCATTAAGATTGGCTTTAGCTTATGCTGATGGCTTGAATCCTGTTGAGGAAGGCATTCGATATGTTCATGGGAGTATACCTGAAAATGTGACATTTCTTACTCGTTGGGACGATCTGAAAGTTAACGGATACCAGCTTGGAAATCATGGTGATACAGGACCCCAGGAGGGAAGAGGGAATATACTTACGAAAGAGAAAGATTTCGGGAAAAGCATTACGGGCCATGTTCATAAATCCGAAAAGCTAAGGCAAACATTTACGGTAGGAACAATGCTTCCATTCGATACTTTCTATATCAAGGGAAATCCAATTGCCTGGACGCATAGCCATGCTTTTGTGTATCCTACAGGAGTTCAAGTGGTGAATATAATCGGAGGCCATTATTCTAGAGAAGACCGTGAAAAAAATTAGTAATTAGAAAGGTATCAAGTCCAAAGGCTGTTCAGTTTCTCCAAGCCATTGTGTCAGTCTTTTCAATTTCAGTTTGTCATCTGCAGAAATTATTTTATATTTCGCCTTGGGATGTCCGTTTCCTGAAAAAAGATAAGAGGACTCCTCCACTCCGCCCAAAAGGGGGAGCGATTCTTCTCTTTCTCTTGTAATCGCTTCAAGGACAGGAGTTCTTTCTTCAACAGTGGCCCTTAATTGCTTATCGAATAAATCATAGTCCTCCGGATTGGATAACACATAAATGAAGCTGTTATTGGGAGCAGGAATAGTGATTCTTTCAAGATTATTCAAGTTTGGATAGATTTTGCTCAGCAAGTCTATTCTCTTTTTCCCTTCTTTTGTGGCAATTTCATAGTCTTTGTTGAATACGGCAAGGATATCCCTCCCATTGAGATTCTGCCATGCCTGGCATGTTCTTCTCTTCTCGTAATCCGTTTCTTCTATATGCAATGCATCTTCTTTCATGACTTCGGTAAGCTCCTCCAGAACCTTGTTGACTTCTTCTTTTGTTCTCATGGTTCTTGAAACCGCAAATGCATAGAAAGCGAATTGGTGCGGGACAATGTACTGGTCTCCCCATCTGAATTTTATAGAAGCGAAAGGAATGTCCAAATCATTGGAAGTAACTTCATCGATTCGGTTTATCACATCATAATAATATGCTACTTTTATCGCTTTTGGATCTTTGAATTCTTGCTCGTCAAATAATCCGCCAAAGTTCATTTCTTCTCCAAAAATTTCAGCATAATCTTTCCATGTAGTTATAGCATAATGCAGCCCTGCTCTTCATTCAGAACGCCTTTTTTTCCTTTTCCGGATTTTACTTCAATAGAAAGCCTTGGATTGAACCTGTTTTTTATCGAAATCAGATCTGGCCTTCGCCTTCCATTCGGATTTTTCATCATCATGAAAAGCCTTGAGACATAAAATTCAGAATCAGTGCCGAAAACCCCTGTCTTGTCGCTTCGTCCTTTTTTCATTAAAAAGTCTCTTTCGGAGGAGTTAAAAGCATATATGTAAAGCAATGACTAATATGTAGAAACAGGTATTTGCCCTACTTGCCTTTCTTTTTTCTGACTCTTTTTCTCTTTGCTAGAATAATAGATATTACTATGATAGCAATAGCTAAAATTGAAAATGCAACTATGATCAGGATTTTGTTTATATTGACTAAATTGCTATTCTGCTCAGCAAGATTGTTTTGACTAGAATGATAGTTGTTTATCATAAAGGGTTCAGACAAGTCAAAAGAAATCTGTCCCAGGCTGTCAGTTGCAACAACTTCTACTATATAGTTTCCATCAGGAACAGAAGAGGAATCCCAAGAATAAGACAGGCTCTGTGAATTATTATTTGTAATTGTCTTATAAAAAGACCCGTCGGGATTCAGCAAAGAAATATTATAATATTGAATATTATATCCATTAGGTGAAATAGATTGGACATAGCCGATTGTAATAACTCCTGAATAAGTGTTATTAGTAGGAAAGTAAACATGTGGGACGCTTGGAGAGATTCCCCCTAATTGAATTAAATCTGATCCGACTGAAGAGCAGCTTTGATTTCCTAGCATATCGCTCGCACAGGCGTAATAATAGAATGTGTCTGTTCCAGAGTACTGGTGAAGATGGGCATCAAATGTATAAATCTGATTAGTCCATCCGGCCCCGTTGTTTCTTGATGTTTGCGCTGCAGTGGTTCTTGTTTCATTATTGATATAATAAATATACCAAAGTCCGGGGCCAATGCCTTTTCTAAGTAGAAAATAAGAAGTAGGAGTGACTTTTACCGTTCCAATCATTCCCGTTGCAGGATTTATCGTTAATCCGACAAATTGATATTGGTTATTCATTTCTGAATCTGAAAAATTTTGCGTGGAGTTTAATGTTCCGAATTGGTAGCAATTTCGATTTGTGTCCGTCCTTCCGGAAACATAAGATGAATTGCAGTAAAATTCATACAATGGAGAGGCTCCAACAGATGAATTAGCCATGAACATGAAGATATTATAGTCCTTTAAGCTTGAAACGCTAAGGAATTCCATCTTCACAGCGCTGTTATTTGTCAAAGTAACAAATGAGTGAGGGGTGTTTTCAAAAATGCTTTCATCCAAATTTGCCGTCGTGGGATAAACATCTCCATGATCAAGAACCGCTGAGTATAATGAATTGTTATTTGTCATGGTTTCATTGAAAAATCCGGTCTCTGCTGTTGCATTTACATAATTAGATGCATCGCTGGAAGTCGAGTTAGTCTTGTAGAATAAAGTTACCGAAGAAGCATTTAACCCTGCTAAATCGGTTATGGAATAGGCAATGTTTAGGTTTTGCGTAAATAAATTTAAAGTGTTTATATCTGCAGGAATTTTATTTGCAGAAGAAAACTGCGGAGGTTCAGCTAGAACCAGTATGCTGAAAAAGGTAATTAGAAATATTGACAACAATAAATTTTTACTGCTAAAAAAACTCTTTTTAATCATGCATCACAAAATCTCTTTTTATTATACATACTCGGTTTTAACATTTTTAAATGTTTTTTTTTCAAATTACTAATGCTTTGATTATCTTGATTTCCTGAAGAGGCCTGTCCTGGGCATTCGTCTGTGTTTTTCCTATTTTTTCAACAACATCCATTCCTTCAATTACCCTGCCGAAAACCGGGTGCTTTCCATCAAGAAAATTGTTATTGGCTAAGTTTATGAAGAATTGGCTTCCCCCAGTATCGGGACCTGCATTTGCCATTGATATTGTTCCGCGCTTGTTTTCATCAAGTTTTGTCTCTGTAAACTCATCTCTTATTTTATAACCCGGGCCGCCCATGCCTGTCCCGGTCGGATCTCCGCCCTGGATCATGAATCCGTCTATGATCCTGTGAAAAATCACCCCGTTATAGAATCCGGCTCTGACTAGCTTTTCAAAATTCCCGGAGGTTATAGGCATCTCTTTGTAGAGTTCTATAACTACGTCTCCCTGACTTGTTTCTAATTTAATCCTAGTATCTTGATTTTCTGCCATTTTAACAAAAAATAAGAGAAAAAATTAATTAATATCTTCTTGGAGCTTTTTTAGCGTAACATTCTTTGCAATAAATTGGCTTGCCGGCTGTAGGTTTGAAAGGTACTTCGCAGTCTTTCTTGCATTCAGAGCAAACAGCTTTATGCATTTCTCTTGGTCCACTAAATCCACCCTGTCTTGAATCATTAAATCCCATTGTTTTCCTCCATATCTATTTAATAACAATCTAGAACTTGTCTAGTTGATTAGTAAAGAACAATATTTTGAATATATAAACGTATGCTAATAGAATTTATTTTGTCGCATATCCGCCAAGAATTGCAATATCATATGTGCCTAATGGAACCGGGGTTCCGCCCCCGCCTACTGCAGCGGATTCAGAAGAATAAAATCTCCAAGAGCCTCTAGCTTGAACAAAGAAATTATCCAGGAATTTTAATGTAACTGCTGCTCCCGCTTGAAAATCAGAACCGGCTGAAATAGGCAAATCAGCATTGCTGTTTCCAGAACCAGTCCATATGGTATCGCCTGCAAAGACTTCCAAATCTAATGGTCCTATTCTTGGAAGATGGTATGTTAAATCTGCTGTAAAAAAATATTCTGGATTGTCTGCGGAAACTCCGGGATCTCCTTGAGTGTTGCCCGAGTATGTTTCATAAAAAGGCTGGTAAGCCTTGACATAATTTGGTGATTCAGTCATAGCCCATGAAAATAAAACATCAGCTCCAAATCCGCTATCTCTATTTATGAATTCTGCATATATTTGAGGCATAGTGTCCAATAAAGGCGTGTTACCAGGATCTGTTGTAGTAGCTCCCCAATCACTTGATGCAGGGGGGTTTCCAGCAACGCTGCCGGTTTCATAGCCTATACCCGCCCCGAATCTGAATTCTATATTGGGTGCCGGACGAACATAATCTGGAAAGGTTTCTTTAGCCTGTTCAACCCAATCTTCTTGGGCAATCGCAGGAATTGCAACAGCAGCCGCTAATGTTCCTGCAACAATCAGAGGCGCTATTCTTCTTAATAAACCCATAAAAAATTTAATCTGCTCTTATTTATAAGGTTTTATATACAAAAGAAAAATATATTGTACATGGCAAATACATTCGGAAAAGCTAAACCTGAAAGGAACAAAAGTAACAGAATCAACAAGCATAGGCAGTCAATACCGACCATAATAAACAATCTTATTTATCAGGCAGACATAATCCTGGAAGTTCTTGATGCCCGGTTCATTGAAAGGACAAGGCACCCGACTATTGAAAAAAAGATAAGATCTATGCACAAAAAGATAATCTATGTCCTGAATAAGGCAGATTTGGTTGATACTCATGAAGTAGAAGAGAAACTGGAATTGGGAAAGCTGAATCCGCATGTGTTTTTCTCTTCTAAGGAGAAAAGAGGCGTTGTCGTTCTGAGGAATCTGATAAAAAAAGAGGCTAAGAAGATAGACAAGGATGCTGTTAATGTCGGCATCGTCGGATATCCCAACACTGGCAAGAGCTCTCTGATAAATTCTCTGATCTTGAAGGCTTCTGCAAGAGTCTCCCCAATTGCAGGCTATACTAAAACAATACAGAAGATAAGGCTGGCCAGAGGTATTTATCTCATTGACGCTCCGGGTATACTCCACCCTGAAGAAGGTATGACTATAAACAGAGAGAACACTGTAAGGCATTCGCAGATCGGGGCGATTGACTGGAACAAGATAAGAGACCCCGAGCTTGTAGTCGACAGCCTGATGAAAGAATATCCCAACTCTATTGAGAAGCATTACAATCTTGAAGTAAAAAATGATTCCGAAGTTCTGATTGAAGAGCTTGGAAGAAAATTGAATTATTTGAAAAAAGGAAACCAGGTCGATGAGATCAGGACTGCAAAACAGATTCTGAGGGATTGGCAGGAAGGGAAAATAAAAATAGATAATTTCAACATTTCACAGAATTTATAAATATCAGCGGTATAATTATATCAAGAGATGATTTTCGATGAAGTATGAAATTGAAGAGCGAAAAGAAAAAGAGAAATACGGATTTATTGGGATGAATATTTTTGCAGCAAGAGCTCACGGAATTAATTGGCCCAAGAAACACGGACAGCATGTGATCAGAATTTACAAGAAAGTTCCAAAGAGCGTGAGGCTTCATACGATCCGCCATGAGGAATGCGAGCAGTATTTCATGAAGAATTTCCATTATTCCTACCATGATGCCCATCAGCTTGCCCTGAAATTTGAAAAATATGAGAAGCCTTTTCCAAAAAAGAATATTAAGAGAGAACTTGAAAAAATCGGTTTGATTACAAGTAAAATAAAGGCAAAGAAAAAATGAGTTATCCCCCTTATCCTAAGAAAAAACGAAGCGGAATGTGGATTATAGTTTTATTGGTTGTAGTAGGGGTTATTATTTATGCAAACAGCAAGGGGATTATAAATCTCGGCTCTCTGAATTTTGGAAATTTCAGCATGTCAGGAAACCAGAGTGGCACAGCATGCATACAGAAAGTTAATTCATGCGGCAGCATCATAAACCAGAAATATGGATCTAATGTGAATGTGTTAAACAGCACAATAGCGCAAAATGCCAACGATGCAAATCAGTTTTTGGCAACATGGAAAAGTTCTTCAGAATCGGCAAGTATTGCAACTTACAATGTTTCTTCATATCCCATCACTTTGGTAGCAACGAGATTTGACAATACAGATGGGACAAAAACGCCTTATGTATTTATCTGCAAATCTGATGGAAATCTGGAAGAGAAAACAAATTCAGGTCTCTGCTGATTTTTTTGAGGTTAAGCCATTCGCAATTTTTATCTTACTCTCTATTTTGAATAATTTTTGCCGTATCCTTTCGCCTGTAATTCCGTATTCCTCGCCAAGGCTTTCATTAGTTCGGGGATAAGGAAAGCCGTTCAATCCATATTTTTTGTATAATATTTCTTTTTCTTCTGGCGTTAAATTCGCTTTTTTCAGGCTCTTTTGCAAAAATTGTTGATCATGTTCACTGTTCTCGCGTGTTTCCTGCTGCTGTTGAGGTCGATTATCAACTGCACGGGCTCCCCGTTCTTCTTCTCCATCATCATAAGTAGAATCTATAGAGATAGGATCTGAAAATTGAAGAAGTTCTTCTACACTATCAACAGGCAAAGAAGAAATTTCTGCCAATTGCTCTATTGTTGGTTTTCTGCCATGTCTCTTCACATAATTTTCAGATTCTGAATTTAATCTGTCTGATTTTATTGCTTGATTAACCGGCAATTTAATAGTTCTGCTCTTAGATATTATCGCATTTAGAATGGATTGTCTAATCCACCAGATTGCATATGCTCTAAAGTTTCGATTCTCTTTATTGGGATCATAGCGATCTATGCATTTCATCAGTCCAATTCGGCCTTCCTGAATCAGATCTCCAAATTCCAGACTTCGCCTGTGTTTAAGATATCCCGTATAGTGTCCGGCAATAGCAGTTACTAAAGGGAGGTGAGTTTCAATTAATTTATCTTTAAGAGATTTATCTCTTGTATCTAGATATTCTCTGAATAATTCGTCAAAGTCCCAGCTATTATTCCACATATCCTTGCCATCTATATATCTTAAAAAAATATCTTTTGCCATAAGTCAAAAAAATTTGTTTTGCTTAAAAGAGTATCTACTGAGAAAGATTACTTTTGCTTAACCGGACTCTTTATCTCCTTTTGCCCGCCCATATAAGGCTGAAGAACGGTTGGAATTTTTATGCTTCCGTCAGCCATCTGATTATTTTCCATCACCGCAATCAGCGCTCTTGGAGAGGCAAGAACAGTATTATTGAGAGTATGGGCAAAATATCTCTGGCCTTTTCCTTCTATTTTAATATTGAGCCTCCTTGCCTGAGCATCGGTGAGATTGCTGCAGCTCCCTACTTCGAAATATTTCTTCTGCCTTGGGGACCATGCTTCAACATCGCAGCTCTTTGCCTTTAAGTCCGCCAGATCACCCGAGCATATTTCCAAAACTCTTAATGGGACATTTAATTCTTTAAAGACTTCAACGGTATAATTTTTCATCTTGTCATATAATTTGTAAGAATCTTCAGGCTCGCAGATTACAATCATTTCCTGCTTCTCAAACTGATGCAGCCTGTAAAAGCCTTTTTCTTCAATGCCATGGGAGCCGACTTCCTTTCTGAAGCAAGGAGAATAGCTTGTCAGTTTAAGGGGAAGCTCTTTTGAGAGAAGTGTTTTGTCAATGAATCTTCCTATCATGGAATGCTCTGATGTTCCGATAAGATAGAGATCTTCGCCTTCAATTTTGTACATCATGTTGTCCATTTCCTTGAAGCTCATGACTCCTTCAACGACTTTTCTTCTTATCATGAATGGAGGTATTACATAGGTGAATCCCTGCTTTATCATGTAATCTCTTGCAAATGCCAGCATTGATGAATGGAGGCGTGCAAGATCTCCCAGCAGGTAATAGAACCCGTTTCCGGATGTTTCCCTTGCAGAGTCAAAATCAACGCCGTTTAATTTCTCCGCGAGTTCAGCATGATTCAATATTTCATATTTTGGAACAGGAGGATTTCCTTTTGGAATCCTTTCTATTTCAACATTTTCAGAATCGTCTTTTCCTATTGGCACGGATTCATGGATTATGTTAGGAATCTGCTTCAATAATTGGTCTCTCTTTTCTTCAAGGGTCTTTGTTTTTTTCTCGCTGTTCGAGATTTTATCCGGAAGGTCTTTTGCTTCTTTGATCAGTTCCTTTGCTTTTTTTTCATTCTTGGCCTTTTTTGCCTGGTTGATATTTTCAGAAATCTCATTCCTCTGCTTTCTCAGCTTGTCGCCATTCTGCTTTTCCTTCCTCCACTTGTTGTCTAGTTCAAGAACTTGGTCGACAACAGGCAGCTTGTCATGCTGGAACTTTTTCTTGATATTTGCCTTGACAATCTCCGGATTTTCCCTCAGAAGCTTGATGTCAATCATGGAAAATTTAATTGAATATTCTATTTAAATTTAATGAAATGGTTAAATTCTATTAGTTTTTTGTAATTATATCCAATCTATTTTCAAGAAAGATTTAATTCTAATAAAACTTAAAAAGCCAGTAATATTACGGCTTATATGAACCTTAAGGGGTTTTTTAAAATATTTCTAATGATTTCTCCATTAATTTTTTTAATTTTATACTTTTCCCTTATTAATATTCATTCTTCCCAAAATAGCGATAATTCTTCCAAAAATGAATCACAAAATTTCACACTTGATAATTCTTATTTGACGCCTAATATAACTCAACCAAGTATTCAACAAACTCCAATCAAGTCTGCTGATCCAAGAGATAGCATGGATATTTGGTATTGGACATTACCAATTCATTATACTTTTTCAAAAGATAGCTCCTGTAGTGATGAAACAAAAATGCGAGTTCAAGATGCGATGAATATAATAAACAAGAATACAGATAATTATGTTTCTTTTCAAGAAGATTCTGATTTGACTAATACAAGTGGGGATTATAAAGGAATTTATTTTTCTTGCATAGACCAATATAATGATACTCCAAGATCAGAAACTGAAGGAGATGCAAGTTTCTATTATTACATTGGAACTAGAGAAATCTCTTCTGGTTCTATAGAATTATACAAACCAAATAGGGCTCAATACGAGTACTGCATGGGTTATCCTGATGTGGAAATACATGAAATATTACATACAATGGGATTAGATCATATAACAGGTAGAGCAAGTATTATGAATTCAATTGCTCAAGAGGGATGTTTTAATTTAGACAAAGAGATTTCAGATTGTTTAGAGTATATATATTCAAAAGGGCAACAAAATTATTCTTGCCAAGGAATTCCATTTCAGAGTGAAAGTCAATAAAAAGATAAATTTATTATTCTGATTTCATCGAATTAATCAGAATTACCGCGCCAAGAGCGACAACAAATAATGCTACTATCCCCGTAATTATCCCACCAGACTGCAAGGTTCCTATGACCCCCGCAGTGATTGAACCGGTATTGCAGGTAATAGTCTGATTCAAGCTGCAAGCCTTTATTCCGCCATCTGAAGAGCCTTTTACAACGCTGAAAATGCCTAATATGCCTGCAAGTATAAGTGCCAATGACATTGCAATCATAAAACCTTTATTCTTCATTAATAGAAATATGGGAAGATTTATTTAAATCTTTTTATTTTTCTTCAACTACAGGAAAATTCTTCTTGTATTTCTTTCTTGCTCTGACGATTATAATAGCAATCACAAGCACAACTGCGAATGCAACTATTCCGATTATTCCGCCCGCAGAACTCAATGGGCTGGTAACTCCGCCTGTCAAGGGCGCTGAACTTGTAAATGGATTGCTTGTATTTGACAAAATAGTATCATTTGTCATAACATTAGGAGAAAATAGGCTACCATTGGAAGAATTCTGGATTTCATTTGCAGGGAGAACATTCACAGTCCTGTTTGCTTTTGCAATATTTCCTGAAGAGTCTGTAGAAGTGTATAAGACATAATAAGTTCCAAGAGCGCTAGTATCCACAGCATTTACAGTCAGCATATGGACAGTTATATTACCATCACGATTATCTATAGCATTTGCACCAGCATCAATATACTGGCTTCCCAAAGCTATGTTGACAATAGAATTACCATTTAAAGTTATTACTGGGGGAATAGTGTCAGGAGAATATGAACTCGCATTAATTCCTGCGGAAATCATAATGATAGATAATAAGAAAACAGATGATATAAACAATGCAGCTCTTTTATTCATAAAAAGATTATAGAAAATTGATATTTAAAGTTATTCGTTCTTAATTGTATATTTTAATTCAAATTCTTATTTTTGTTCTTCTTTCTTACTCTAATAATTATTATTGCCAAAACCAATATAACAAATGCTATAATTCCGATGATTCCTGTTGGTGATGTTAAAGCACCAATTGCTGCACCTGTTATCGGAGCAGTTGTAGTCGTTCCATTCACAGGAGTCTGAGTAGATGTAGTGTTTGCTATAGGAGAAGATATGTTAGTTATTGTTGTGTTTGTGTTAGTTGTATTAGCATTACTTGTAGGAGGGACATAACTTGCTCCTCCGCCTCCACCGCCTGCACTTGTACTTGTTCCGGAAATAGTTGAAGCAGGAACAGTTGGAAGATAAGTCATGAATTCAGTAAAATGCATTGTACTAATTATCGTATCTGTTCCATTATCATAATAACAAATTCCAGATGTTTTAGCGCAAGTTTCCAAATCTGTTGTTGTATTTGCAGATATTTGTGTAAAAGTTAATCCCCCATCATTTGAATATGCTATATGCTTTCCTGTTACTCCTGGAATGGTTATATTTACCGGTTGACTGAAATTTAAATTATTTCCACCAACATCAATAATTTCACCAAGTCCATTAACAAATCCATTAGGATAATAATCTCCAGGAACATTTGAAGTAGCTGCTGGTGCTCCAACATTTAATACTTGTGGAGCATTTAATGTTCCATCCCATGTAGAATTTCCTGTAATATTTGTTCCAGAAGGAATTACAACTTGAATATTATTTAAATCATTTGAGGTTAAAATTATATTTGCTGGAACTGTAACATTTAATCTTCCTGAGTCATTTCCAGTCATAAAAGATGTCAAATTCAAGTAGGAAGTATCAGTGTCTGGAACAATATTTGCTTGAGAAAGGATAGTATATACTGCTTGTACTGATTCACTATTTACTTCTGAAACTTCATTCGTACCATCATTACCAGGAGCTGAATCATACCAGCCACCAATTATACCCTTATAATTTTGATTACTTGTAAGCCATAATTGTCCATTTATTGCATCTTTAAAATCTCCAGCATCCATTAGTGCCATTATAGCATAAGCTGTATCTTGAACATATCCATTAGCATCACTCCAAGAACCATTCATCTGTTGAGATACAATTAAAGCATCTTTTGCGCTTGAATTTCCTGCTTCAACCAAACCAACTAATCCAATAATGTATGTAGGATCAGATACATTTGTAATAATTAAAGGAGAGTTAGTATTAATAGTATTTATCAAGCTATTTGCCCAAGGAGAATTACCTGCCATTTTAGCATCATCTATATAATTATACAAATCCCAGACAATTAATCCTTCATTGCTTGTTCCTCTATAAACTTTATTTGCTGTGAGCAAATCTGAACCAGAACTATATGCATTCATAACTTTGTTCATCAAGAGGTTTGCTTCGGTTGTATAAGAATTAATCCTGCTAATATTCCCTAAATCATAAAGAAATTTTACATTAACAGAATTAATGTTATTGCTAGTGGGATCACTATTGGGGTCAACCATTATCGTTGGAAGTTTATTAGTGTACATATTAAGCAGATAGTTTCCAGTCTTTTCTGCAGCCGTAAGATATGATATATTCCCAGTTATTTTATATGAATTTAACAAACTTTCAGCAGTTATTCCAGCTATATTCATATAAGTTGTTGAAGTTGGACTAGTTGCATTTGTAATAGTCCAATCCCATGAACCATTTGCATTTTGCAAATTGACTAATCTATTAGAAGCGTTTATAATTGCAGTTTTTGCATCGGTATATTGGCTAGTATTCAGATTTGTTTGTGCACTAACAACTCCTAGAAAGCCGATAAGAATTAAAGCAAATAGAGAGAGAGAGTTAAAAGATTAAATCTTTTATTCATGAAAAATCTAAAAGAACAGCGCTTTTAAATCTTTTTATCAATGTGTTGAATTAGATTCCAAGTCTCCTAATTCATAGCTTCTAAGAACTTCATGATACCATTTTCCATTCTGGCTTACGGCCTGATACTCCGCAGTAACTTCTTTTCCATTGGAGACATATTTCACTTCTATCATAAATTGCCCTGTTAGTCTTATGCTCGCCCATTCCATAGATTTCAGGTCTAGTTCCATTGATTCGGGAATGAATGGTTGCGGGACAGGAATCTTTGGTCCTGCAGACACGGAAGTCAGCAGTGTAGCTGAAAGAAGAAGAATCCTGGCTAAATTTTTCATCCAGTATAGATTCAGAATTCGTTTAAAAACATTGTTGCAAACTCTGGAATTTATCTCAGCATCAGCACTACTTGGACAATGCCCAATAAAGAAAGAACTATTGTAAGGATTAAAAGCAGTTTATTCGTCTTTTTTTGCCCCGCCTGATTAAGAAACTGTATTCCCAAAGAAGTTATTCTGTATGAAACTGCGCTTGACAGGTTTGGCGTCCCTCTTGGAACTTTTTCTATCAATTTATTTCTCTCAAGGGTAGTTATAGTATCCACATCAAAGCCGTCCACGCTCGTTAAAGTGCCGCTGCCTGTAACCATATCCTTAGGGAATATTCTCTCCAAATGCTCCAGTAATTTCAATGTAGACTTTTCCATTTGATTATATGCAGATATATAGATAATAACATTTTTAAACTATTTCCTGAATATACTTTTATGGTAAAAGCAAGAATCAAGCTCAACAGCATAGATATAGAGATGCTAAATGAAATCTGCAATTCTATTAAAGATATTGCCGACAAATCAGGAGTCACAATCAGCGGCCCTGTTCCTCTGCCTACAAAAAAACTGAAAATAACCACAAGAAAATCCCCATGTGGAAATGGGACAGCAACATTTGATAATTTTGAAATGAGAATTCACAAAAGATTGATTGATCTGCCTGCAAATGAAAAAGTTTTGCACCACATCATGAGAATGAGAATTCCGAAGAACGTCAACATAAAAATAGAGATGAAGGAATAATTTGGATTTTCCGTCCATAAGTCTTATAAATCATTCATAGGATGAAGTGTTATGGAAAAAAATAATTCTACCAAAGAAATAGAAGAAAAAATAATTGAAGTCGGGCTTAGAATAGCCAGAAGGGGAGAAGGCGCTTTGATCGTTCTCGGAAAAGCAAATTTCAAGCCTCTTGTCGAGCAGAAAGTTCCTCCGTTCAAAATCGTTGATAATCTGAAATTATTGGAATCCCTTGCATTGATTGATGGCGCTGTTATAATCAATCATGAAGGCATAATGGAGAATTATGGGGTCATGATTGAATCAAGAAAGACAATGCAGGGTTATGGGACACGCCATAGTGCAGGATTGAATGCTTCTCTGATCAAAGGCACAACTGCTTTTGTAATCTCAGAAGAAGATAAAAAAATAAGAGTCTTCAAAGAGGGGAAGGTTGTGCTTCAGATAGATGCCCTTGAAAAAGGCATAGAAAAGAGGACCCCTGAAATCGGCGGGATTCTTGCAAGTATAGGTGCAGGGACAATCGGGACTCTCGGAGTTGGAATGCTCATTCCGAATATAGGATTGACTTTGATTCCAGGCGTGATAATATTCGGTTCGACATATTTTCTGCTCAAGAAATTAAATGATGCAAACCAGAACAAGAAATTATGGTCCTGGTTCTTTTAATAATAATACTCTGCAATAGATTTCTTTAAAAACGAAATAGATTAATTCTCATTTAATGGAACAGTATCTTGATCTCGCAAAATATATTCTAGATCATGGAAAGGAAAAGAATGATAGAACAGGCACAGGGACAAAAAGTATTTTTGGTTATCAGATGCGGTTTAATCTAAGAGAAAACTTTCCGCTTTTAACTACAAAAAAGATTAACACCAAAGCTGTTCTTGAAGAATTATTATGGTTTTTAAGAGGAGAAACAAATGTCCGGTCTCTTCAGTCAAAGGGAATTCATATATGGGATGAATGGGCGGATGAAAGCGGAAATTTGGGTCCAGTCTATGGAAAGCAATGGAGAAGTTGGCCAACTCCAGATGGAAAGTATATAGATCAGATAACAGAAACTATTGATAGAATAAAAAAAGATCCTGATTCAAGAAGGCATGTAATCTGCTCTTGGAATGTAGCAGATATAGACAGAATGGCTTTGGCCCCATGTCATTGTTTATTCCAATTTTATGTTGCAGATGGGGAATTATCTTGTCAATTATACCAAAGAAGCGGCGATGTTTTTTTGGGGGTTCCTTTCAATATTGCGAGCTATTCAGCACTGACTCTTATGGCTGCGCAGGTAACAGGTTTAAAGCCGAGAGATTTTGTGCATACATTAGGCGATGCACATCTTTATAAAAATCATCTTGAACAAATAGAACTGCAACTTACACGAACTCCAAGACCTTTGCCGCAATTGAAGTTAAATCCGGACGTAAAAGATATTTTGAAATTCAGATTTGAAGATTTTGAGTTTAAAGGATATGATCCATATCCATTTATTAAGGCAGATATAGCTGTTTAAAATGCCCGCAAAAAAGGGTTTATTCATTGTATTCGAAGGTGTTGATGGCAGCGGAACATCCACTCAAGCTCATAAGCTCAATGAAAAAATTAAGAGGCTTGACAAATATCAGGATGTTTTGGAAACTCATGAGCCTTGGAGAAACCAAGAGATAAAAAGAAAACTTAAGGAAGATAAAGATGCTTATTCTGAGCCGCTGGAAACGGCGGAGCTTTACATCGGAGACAGGACCGATCATTCTTATATTTTGATAAAACCAAATCTTGATGCGGGGGTAATTGTCTTATGCGTAAGATACAAGATGTCAACGTATAGTTTCCAGCAGGCCCAAGGTCTCGATATTAACAGATTAATCAAAATGCACAATAATCGGGGCATTCTCACTCCAGATGTTACTTTTTTCATTGATGTCTCAAAAGAAGTTGCAGAGGAACGAACCAGGAAAAGGGGCCCGCTTGAAAAGTTCGAGATAAATTCAGAATTTGTAGACAAGGCGATTAAGAACTACCGAGAACTTGTATCCTTTTCAGAAAAAAATCCCGAATTATTGGGAAAAGTCATAAGAATAGATGGAAATCGTTCAATAGAACAAGTCGCGGAAGAAATTTACCAAAATTTTCTGCCGATTTACAATAATTGGGTTAAGTCAGATTAATTTTATAAACAAACTATTTCTTCAAAATCGTATTATGCCCACGTCGCATAATGGTATTGCACAAGCTTGGAAAGCTTGGCCCGAAAGGGCTCGCAGGTTCGATTCCTGCCGTGGGCGTCCAAAAAAAGGGAATACTTATTAATCTAAATTCCTCTTTCATATTATGTTTTGGAGAATGGATTTATAGCGGTTTAAAATGAACATTACAAATCTAATAGGGATTGTTTCTTTTCTTTTATACTGTATATATTTCGTGCTGTTCTTCATGATACATCTAAAGAACAAAGAGTATAATGCAACAAAGCACGCAGTGAGCGACTATGACATTGGCAGCACGCACAAATTATTCCAAGTTTATATTTGGGTCGGCATCTTTGGGAGTCTGTCTTTGTCAGGAGCTTTCTTTTTGTCAGCAGATCCCATGTTCCACATAGTAATTCCTCTTCTCCTGATCTCAATGGTTGTTTGCCGAATAGGATTGTCAATGTTCAAGACTGACATCGAAGGTAAAAAATTGACCCCGAAAGGGATTATCCATTATCTGTTTGCAATTGGCTCATTTGCATTAGCTTATATTATCATTGCCAAAGTAGATGCTCTGTTTTTGAAGCAAGTATTGCCAAATGGAGTCAATCTGGCGATTCAAATTTATGGTTATGCAATTATGGCTGCTCTAATTGGCGTTGGTATTACCATGTTTAAACCATTGCGCCGTTTCTTTGCCTTAATTGAACGGCTATATCTGGTACTTGTAAGCTCTTGGTTTTTAGTAATTAGCGCCGTATTTGCTATAATCGGCAAGTTATAATATGTCAAGCATAGCGGTTAATGATCATATCTTTTCAAAAAAGCAAATACTTATTAATTGAAAATTATCTTATTTTTCATGGTTAGAGAAAAAATATTACTCGTAAGAGCTCCTAATTTATACAAATCGGATCAATGGAAAAAGCAAAGGGTACTAAGGACCCCTACAAATCTAGCTCTTCTTGCTTCGTATATAAGAGAAGAGGGAAATTATGATCCGAAAATTGTTGATTTTGAAACCTATGACCTGAATAACATATCTGAAATATCGGATGTAATTCTCAGCCAGAATGCGAGATATATCGGTTTCTCTACATTGACTCCCCGTTTTCCGACGATATTGAGAATTGCCCAAGAAGTAAAGAAATCAGATAAAGATGTTAAAATCATAGTTGGTGGTCCTCATATTACTGGAAGGCCGCAAGACTGCAAGTATGGACCTATAGACTATGGAGTTATAGGAGAAGGAGAGCAGACATTTTTGGATTTGCTTGACAGTCTGACTTCAAAGCAAGATCCGCAAAACATTCCAAACTTAGTCTATAAGCAAGGGGAGAATGTAACAGTCAATCCAAGAAGGCCTTTTATCGGAGAACTGGATTCATTGCCCCTTCCCGCTTGGGATTTATTGCAGCTAAAAGAATACTTAGACCCGACATTTTTCGAGGGCCCTCATGTTGGAATTTTTACATCCCGTGGATGCGCATATGATTGCATCTTCTGTGCATCTAAAGTAACATGGCAGCGTAAGATTAGACATAGAAGTATCGATAATATAGTTGGAGAATTGACCGAATTAAAAGATAGATGGGCTGTTAAAAATCTTTATTTTTACGACGATAATGTCGCGATAAATGAAGAACGTGCCATCACTCTATTTAATAAGATAAAGGAGATGAATTTCAAATATCAAATCCAGCTCAGAGCGGATTCTGTAACTCCTAAACTTGCTTTGGCGCTGAAAGATTCAGGTTGCGTATCAGCAGCGATAGGTGTTGAAACAGGAAACGAGGAAATGCTAAAATTCATCCACAAAAAAGAAACAAAAGAAGAAATCAGAAGTGCGATTAAAGTGCTAAAAGAAGCAAGAGTCCCAGTTACAACCAGTTACATAATCGGCTTGCCGGGAGATACTAAAGAGACTGTAGAAGAAACAATACAATTTGCTAAAGAGCTTGATACGGAGCAGATGAAATTTATGCTCTTAACGCCCTGCCCTGGTACCGAAGTATATCAAATGGCTGTTGATGCGGGGAAATTAGATCCGGACGATTTAAAGCAGATGGAAAAGACAACCTTTTATGATACTACTGAAGTTAACCTTTCAAAATTAACCATTGATGAATTGTTGCATTATCAGGATGTCGCATATAATGAGCTTGAAAAGCATGCAAAGCCCTGATTTTAAGAAAATTTATAAGTAATTTCTTCTTTAGAATCAAATGAAAAGGGGATGGATTGATGTAATTCTAGTAGTTCTGGTATTCTTGGTAATTATAGGAGTCGTTTTAATAATACAAAGGGCAGCTCCGATTCATCCGAAATCATCAGGTCACATCAATGTTTCTGTAACAGCAACGCATAATATTATCCTGGCGGATTATTCATTTACACCGTCACAATTGATAATAGGGGTCGGAGATACTGTTGTCTGGACAAATAATGCCCCGACAGGGCATACGGTAACATCGGATAACGGAAATGAATTAAATTCTCCAACAATTGCAAGCGGAAGAACTTATTCTCATACTTTCAATACTGCGGGAACTTATAACTATCATTGTTCAATTCATCCCTCGATGATTGGTCAAATAATTGTTTTATAATTCTATTACATAAAATCTTATAAAGGATTTATAGTCTATTTTTTTATGACAACTAGGAGATTCGGACTTTTGGCTTTTCTTGGACTATTAGCTCTTTCTTCAACTTCTGAAGCGCAGGGAATTTATCTCAAAACCTCAGGCGGAGTATCTTTTGGTTCCGATAAGATTATAGAGAAGAATTATGGTACAATGCCCCTATTCAACATAGGAATTGGCATAGATGCAAAAAATGGATGGGCTGGCGAATTCGATTTTTTCCAAACCTCGAAACAAGGGCCGGTTATCAATTATTCAAGATTTAATGCTATTCCAAGAATGATATTGCCATTTCCTGAAGATATAAGCAAAAGTTCAGAAATAGACGCATATAAAGTAGAATTGCGAGTGTCAAAATCTTTTGGTAAAAAAGGGGAACTTCAGTCATATGTGGGAATGGATTTATCCTATGAAATGGCTACCCAATCTGTAGCTGAAACTGTAAACGGAACGGCATCATCTTATTCATATGACATGAGCCTGTATGGTGCAGGAGTATTTGCAGGAGTAGTCATTCCAATTTCAAAGAATACTTCATTCTTTCTTGAAGGTCTTGCTGATGTTATACCTGTGCCTAATTCTCAAGTAAAAGATGCGACAGATTTTGGCGGAAATTCTGTTATTGTGGGAGTGGAATATTCTTTCTAAAATGGTATCTTTAATGCAGATAGCTATTCCTCAACCAAGTATAAAGGGAATAAAACAGATATTAACAGACCGGGGATATTATATAACTCCCGATTATGGTTTAATTAAAGAGAATCCGACAAGTGAATATGCGCTAGGCGCAGTAAGAAAAAGATCTTTTCTGTCTTATCGTCCTAAAAAATTGTATCATCCTGAAAAAGTGGTCTTTTCTTTTTCCATTCCGGAAGATGAAGCAATGAAAAGCCAAATTGAATCAGAAGCGGGAAAATTATTGAAGATCTTAAATGAAGAATGTATTCTTTATGTAAATCTAACAGGAATGCAGGCTCATAGCTTATTTGAAATAGTTCCCAATAGGCTATATAGAGAGATAGCATAATTTTATAAAATCAGATATATCATTTACAACATGGACAAAGAAATAGGAAAAATCAATAAAAATCCGACAACGGATATCGTGGTAAGGATTGATGATTTCGGCGATAGAAGAGGATTGACAATAAGGGAATATGTAAGCAGCGACAAATATACCGGATTTACAAAATCTGGAGTAAGGATTCTTGCAAATGATTTCAAAAAATTCAAAGAAATGGTTAATTCAATTTCTGAAAGGGAAATGGAAGAAGGCCCATCCGGAAATGGAAATCACCAGGAAACATTTTCAGAAAAAGTCAAAACCGAAAAGCCAGGAATGGGAAAAGATTACGAATTGCCTGATTATTAATTCATAAGGTTTAAAATCTATTTTTGTATAATTTGTTCATGAAAAAAAAGGTAGTCAATGCATTAGCAACAATGTTTATTATATTGGTAATTGGAGGAACTTTATTCTTTGTAATAGAGAGACCATCAGCTGTTACAGTCTCTGCAGATGCTGCACAATATATCGGAAATCATTCAATAGTCTATGTCCAGGCAGGATGTGTACACTGTAAAGATCAGGAAGATTTATTCGGAAATAACTGGAAGTATATTAATTCATTAGACTGCATTGCCAGTCAGACAAATACACAGATATGCATAAATGAAAATATAACAGGAACGCCCACCTGGGTCATAAATGGAAAACAATATGTAGGAGAACAGTCAATTCAAACATTGGAAAATTTAACAGGTTATATGGGTAAATGACAGACGTTTTAACATTAGGAAAAATAACTTCTCTTGCATTGGTCAATTCTGTTAATCCTTGCCAGATCGCCATGCTTATTCTAGTACTGGTCGCAATCTTAACGCAAAATCCGGGAAAAAGAAAAAAGGTTTTATTATCTGGTTTTGCATTTATAGCTGCAGTATATATTGGATATTTATTCTATGGAATAGTCTTGGTTCAGTTATTCCAGGCATTTACAGAATTCTTAAGGCAAGGCTCAGTTTATGTAAATTATATCTTTGCGGCTCTTTCTATGCTCGTTGGAGGATTGCAGATTAAAGATTTCTTCTTTTACAAAAGGGGAAGTTTTGCTACAGAAATGCCGCTTTCCTTCCGCCCAAAAGCAAAAAGGATTATCAACAAGATTACATCTCCAATCGGGGCATTCATTGTAGGATTTGTTATAACGCTTTTCCTGGGACCTTGCACGATGGCGCCATTATTGATTGCGACAGAATCTTTGTCGCAATTAGGGATACTTGGAGCGCTTCCATGGCTGTTGTATTTCAATTTCATAATAGTGCTTCCACTGATAGTGATTACGTTAATAATTTATGCAGGATTTACGACAGCAGAAAGTGTCTCCCAATGGAAAGAGAAAAATGTTAGAATCCTTCATTTAATTGCCGGAATTTTATTGTTCGGTATAGGGTTGGCTATCTTGTTGGGTTGGCTGTAAACCTTCAACTAATGCATCTAGATCTTTTAAACCAAAAGGTTTTCTCAAGTAGCCGCTTGCTCCAGCTTCGTCTAAGGCTTCCCTTGAAATTTCTCTGCCGCTCATAAGATATAACGGTATATTCTTGCCAAAATCTTTTCTTATTATTTTTATAGCTTCAAGACCCTTGATAGGGGATCTCATATCGTTATCCGTAAGAACCATATCATATTCAGCCTGTTTAATCTTCTCTAAAAGTTCCTCTGCATTCTGGCATGATTCTACTTCAAGGCCTTTCTGTTCAAGATAAGAACTAAGAAAAGACCTGATTAATTCTTCATCATCGATAATAATAATTCTCTTTGGCATATTATAACACTTTTAAGAACACTTTTAAAGTTTTTTATAAAAGAAAAATTATTGGTATCTCTTGGCCGCTTCATTCATTCTTTGTTTAAATTCTGTAAGCCCTTCATCTTCTACAACACTACGCGTTTTTGTAGAGCTCTCAAGTTGACCATAGCCTGCAATTGTCTTCAATAATTCAGATGTTCTTTTTATGTCATTTCCATCTTCTAATCTTATTAAGTATTCTTTTGAAAGTTCCCCATGAGAGGTGTACGGGATTCCTTCCTCATCCATATAAGCTCTTAATGCATTATAGATATCAACTCTTTCCAAACTTAAAGTCGAACTTCCAGTAGTGGTACTATTTTCAAGAGCATCCCAGGCGGCACGAGTCGTGGAATCAATATTGTCCGCATTTAATATAAAAAGCAAATTCTTCTTTTTTGAAGGAAGGGACTTTTGCAATATTTTTATGCTTGACATATTTTTTTATATAGCTCAATCTTTAAAAATAAATCTATGTTTCAAGATATACAATGGAACCCAAAAATATACGCCAGCCGATAATTACCGTATGCGGGCATGTAGATCATGGAAAAACATCTTTGCTCGACAAGATTAGGCAGAGCTCTGTTCAGAAAACAGAAGCGGGGGGGATTACACAAAAGATCTCTTTTACATTATACCCTATAGACATGCTAAGAAAAGCTTTTCCTTTGATCGATGAAACTGGAACAAAACTGGATATCCCTGGTTTCTTGTTTATTGACACGCCAGGACATGCTGCATTTACAAATCTGCGAAAAAGGGGCGGAAGCCTTGCAGATCTGGCGATATTGGTAATAGACATAAATGAGGGAATAAAGCCGCAGACCGCAGAAGTAATCCAAATCTTGAAATTAAATAAAACCCCTTTCATAATTGCATTGAATAAAATCGACAATATTTCAGGATGGCGTTTGTCAAAGAACAGTACGAGGGATTTGAAAGAAAATATAGATTCGCAGCCTCCAAATATAAAGCAGCTTTTTGATGAAAAATATCTAACGCTTGTTGCCGCTCTTAATAGTTTTGGATTTGATTCTGATTTATATTACAACATCTCCGACTTTACAAAAAAGATTGCTCTTGTTCCCTGTTCCGCACGAACCGGAGAAGGAATTCCAGAATTGATCATGATGCTCTGCGGATTAAGCCAGAAATATCTTCAGGACAAATTAACATTGGGCGAGAAGGCAAGGGGAGTCATTTTGGAAATAAAGAAAGAAAAAGAAATGAATTACGTTGAGGCAATTCTTTATGATGGAGAACTTTCAAGAAAAGATGAAATTGCTGTCGCAGATTTGGATGGGAAAGCGATAATAACAAAGATCAGACTGCTAGAAGAAATTCTTCCCTTGAGTTCAAAATTCTTCTCAAAGGAGGAAGTGAAAGCAGCAACAGGATTAAGACTGCAGTTGATTGAAAAGGCAGAAATTCTTCCAGGAATGCCTTTTGTTGAATTTTCAGGCAATAAAGAAGAGATTGAAAAAACATTCAAGAAGGAAATTTCTGAAAATATAAAGACAGACAAGCAGGGGATAATTGCAAAGGCGGATTCTCTTGGAAGCTTGGAAGCTCTTCTCTTTTTGCTGCGGCAAAGCAATATTCCAATTGTTAAAGCGGGAATCGGGAAAATAAGCAAGACAGATATAATTTCTGCAAAGGCCAGTCTTGAAATCAACGAGTTGGATACTGTAATTGTAGGATTTAATGTTTCAATAGATGAAGAGGCAAAAGCTCTTGCGGAACAAGGTACGAAAGTAAAAATTATCACCGATGATGTTGTATACAAATTAATCGAGAATCTGGTTGAATTCAGGGAAGCAAAAGGAAGGGAAATAGAAAAGAAAAGGCTGATGAGCCTCGCCTCTCTCTGCAAAATAAAGATTCTGCCCCAGTATGTTTTCAGAAATACAAGTCCTGCAATTTTTGGAATAAGAGTTGAAGCTGGAAAATTGGTGCATGGCGTAAGTTTGATTGATAAAAGTGATGAAAAAGCAGGAAGAATAAAAAATATCCAATCCGAAAATCATTCCGTAGACGAAGCAACAGAAGGCATGGAAGTTGCAGTTTCAATTCCCGGTTCAAATTTTGAAAGAAAATTAAAAGACAAGGAATTTTTATATTCAGATATTTCGGATTCGCAGTTTAGGAATTTCAGGAAGAACAAAGATCTATTGTCTTCGCAGGAAATTTCTGCATTGCAGGAAATCGCAGTAATCAAGCGAGAGAAAAATCCGGAATGGGGAAAATAGGTAGTGTAGTTCACAAACCTTTTTAAGGGATATTTCAGAGTTCATACATGGATTATAGAAGAGCCGAGATTTTAAGCGGAGGAGCAGGAAAAGGTTTCTGTTATACTGGATATATAAAAGCAAAAGAAGATTTGGGAATAACTGATAGCGATCTTGGAGAAAAAAGTTTAAAATTTGCGGCTTCAATTGGGTCATATTATGCAGCAGGTCTTTCTTTAGGTGTAAAGGCAGGCGAAATAGAGAGATTTACAGAAAATAATAAAAAATTAATGGGCAATCTGTTCAAGCCCAGGCTTGACAGGATTATGTCTGCATTGGCAGGCTTAGGAAATCTCGGTAATCCTCGTTCTATAGAAAACTGCAATGGCGATGATCCCGATTCTCTTCCTGATACGGGGTTATGTGATATAAGAAATCTTGAAAGGATCGCAAGGGTATTTACTGGCGATAAAAAGCTAAAAGATGTGAAAGACTTGAATATTATAGTAACAGACAGGCAGACATTCAAGCCAATTGTGATGAATTATAAGACATTTCCAGATGTTTATGTCTATGAAGCAATCATGGCTAGTTCCGCTTTTCTTCCAGCTTTCTCTCCAGTAATTATAAAAAATGAAGGGTTAAAAACAATCGTAATGGATGGCGGATTATCAAATAATGTCCCGTTGGATTTGGCATTATTAGAAGAATCAGTCAGAGAAATTGTTTGTGTTGATTTATCATATGCCTCGGCTGTTAGAAAGATTCCTGTAACTGGAAATTTTATCTGGGACTATTCTCTTGAATCATTTTCTGCAGGGGCTCAAAAAACTAGAGGAATATTCGAGGCTCAGAAATTAGATTACGATAAAATCGCAAAAGATAGGATAGTTGAAATGGAATGTAACGGCAAAAAACAAGTATTATATCTAACCCCAAACATTCATTATACTAGATCATTCAGATCTGATACCGATAATGTAAGAGAGTTATCTGAAAAAGGATATGAAGAATTCAGAGAAGCATTAAAGGAATTTGAAGAATATAAAAAAGGGAATAAGCCCGCCTTTGGAACATATTCTTGTAGTGACTCTGATTCTAAAGTTTCTATTTAGTAACGACTTCGCCCCAGCCGATAAGTCTCCAATGTCCATTCAGATTTCTTGCAATTCCAAGGTTATCTCCTTTTAATGCAATTACCGGAATGTTCAGAGATAATTCTATTTCATCTCCCTTTATTTTTTCCACTATGCCGACAGTTATGGTAGTATTAATGCTCAGCATAAGCATTTCTTTTGTCTTTATAGGGTCTATAGCCTGATTTTCCGCAACTCCAAGAACTTCCTTGAACAAGGAATAATTAATTTTTAGATGATGAGTTATGTCAGGAAGAATTCCAATCTTAGAAACAAGGCATCCTGTTAAAGAATCTGCTTTTGTAAGGGAAGGATCAAGGCTTGTTTCAATTGCAAGACTAACTCCGGGACCTGCTTCCTTTACGGGTTCATCGCCTTTGTGCAAAGATAAAATCTTTGTGGTCAATGTTTGGTATGTTTTCTGGTTTGCTTTTTTCATGCTCAATCCAGGCTTGATTTCAATTTCATCGCCGACCTTTAATTCACCTTTTTTCAGGATTCCGCCTAAAACTCCGCCCTTCATATTTTTGATTTCTATTCCTGGCCTGTTGACATCAAAGCTTCTTGCGACAAGAAAAATTGGATCTGATTTCAAATCTCTTTCGGGAACTTCAAGTTTGCAGATTTCTTCAAGAAGCTTGTCAATGTTTATTTCCTGCTGAGCCGATACAGGAATTATCGGAGCATTTTCAACCGGTGTTCCTTTCAGGAAATTTTTAATCTCTCTGTAATTTTCCAGCACTTTTTCTCTGCTGATTAAGTCAATCTTATTCTGGACAACAATTAAATTCTTTATCTTTTTGGCAAGCAAAACCATGAAGTGCTCTCGTGTCTGCGGCTTTATTCCCTCATTAGCCGCGATTACAAGAATTGCAGCATCAATGATTGCCGCACCAGAAAGCATAGTTGCCATAAGCATTTCATGGCCGGGCGCGTCAATAAAGCTCACATATCTTACCGGTTTCCCTTTCTTTTGGGTGTTATAATTATCTCCGTCCTTGTAAATTACAGCATCTGCATATCCTAGCTTTATTGTAATTCCCCTCTTTAGTTCTTCAGAATGTGTATCGGTTACTTTTCCAGTGAGTTTTCTAAGAAGAGTGGTCTTACCATGATCAATGTGACCTACAACTCCAATATTTAAAGAAGATATATTTTCCATAAAAGTTTAACAAAAAGTGCATTAAAAAAAGTTTGGGTCTATCTAAGCAGCTGCCTTTTCTTCAACAGCTTCCTTTTTTTCAGCTTTATTCTGTTCAGGGAAAAGTTCAGAAAGTTTCTTGTGTCCTTCCTTCAAAACTTTCAAATTAATCTGAACAGTCGCAGAAGAAATTGTTTTACCCCTTACGGTCTTTCTCAATCTCAAACCTTTTGGCCTGTTTTTTGAACGCAATCTTTTCCCTTCTTTCTTTGGTCTCTTTTTCATTCCTTTTCCAAAGCCCAAAAGAACCTTCTTTAATCCAACGCCTTCAACATCTTCCATTGAAGGAAATCCTGCAATATCGCTTGCGCCGGTTATTTCAAATTCATAACCGCCCAATTCGGGAGAAATCTCAGTTCCTTCTACTTTATCATGAAGTGACTTTCCAGCTAAATCTTCCTTGTCTGATTCTATCTTGAACGTTCTTCCGTTCTTTTCAGACATGTTTATTTTGAATACCATAATTATGATATCAAAAATCGGTTTTTAAAACTTTTCGGGCGGGAAAATATAGAAAATTTGATAAATAACAGGGGACTTTTTGCCCGATGAAAGTCTTTTCTCATTCCAGATTAAGCACTTTTGAGCAGTGCAATCTAAAATACAAATTCAGGTACATAGACAATATTATCCCTGAAATTGAAAAAACGATTGAAGCGCATCTTGGGAGCATCGTGCACCAGACTTTGGAATGGCTTTATTCGGAAGTGAAGGAAAAAAGGATTCCAACAATTGATGATATGATTGTTTATTTTTCAAAAAGTTGGATGGAAGAAAATAAAGAAACTTTGATGCAGAATAATAATGATGAGCAGAAGTATTTCAATAAAGGAGTAAAATATTTGCTCGATTATTACAATAGATACAAGCCTTTTGAGGACAATACAATTTATGTTGAAAAGGAAATTTCAATAGATTTGGATGAAAAAGGCGAATTCAAAATAAGGGGTTTCATTGATCGGCTTGCATATAATCTTGCTACAAAAGAATATGAAATTCATGATTACAAAACTTCCAATACAATGCCGCAGGGAGATAAAATCGAAAAGGACAGGCAGCTGGCGCTTTATTCCATCGCGATAAAAGAGATGTTTGGGCAAGATAAAGAGGTAAGATTAATCTGGCATTATCTTTTCTTCAACAAAAGGATAGAATCGAAGAGGACTGATGAACAGCTTCTCCAATTAAAAAAAGATACACTTGAGCTAATAAGGATAATAGAATCAACGACAGAATTTTCTCCTAACAAATCGCATTTATGCAATTGGTGCGCATACAAGCCTATCTGTCCTGCATGGAATAATGTAAAAGAATACATGCCAAAATTTGAGAAGCAGAAAAAGCTTGGGGATTTTTAATTTGCAACTTCCAATCCAAGTTCATGGACCTTAACCAAATCAGTCACAGTATCGCCTTCTTGAAGCTTTACAATTCTTACGCCTTGTGTCGCTCTTCCCATTACCCTGATATTCTGCAAGGTAGTTCGTATCACCATTCCTTTTGCAGTGGTTATAATGATATTGTCATTTCCGTTGATGGAAACAGTCGTAACTACCTCTCCAGTTTTGTCGGAGATTTTCAAATTGATTACTCCTTTTCCGCCTCTTGCGGTTTTTCTGTAATCTTCAACATTTGTTCTTTTTCCGTATCCATTATGTGTTATTGTCAAGACTTCCTTTGTCCTTAATATTTCCAAACTGACTACTTCATCATTCTTTTCCATCCTTATTCCGGTAACGCCATAGCTTGCTCTTCCCATTGAACGGACATCATTGCTGTTGAACCTGATTGCCTGTCCTTTCTTTGTCGCAAGCAGCACTTCTTCTCCGGATTTGATGATTTGGGCATCAATAAGCACATCAGAATTATCCAATGGAAGATTAATCGCCCTTATTCCTGAAGCTCTTGGCTTTGAGAAGTTGGACAAGGACATTTTCTTTACAAATCCTTTTCTTGTTACCAAAAATAAAGAATCGTTAAAATCACTCATTGCGATGATGTTGGTAATTTTCTCGTCCTTGACTTCAATCAGATTAATGAGTGCTTTGCCTTTGCTGTACCTGTCTGCTTCGGGGATTTCGTATGCTTTCAGGAATAAAACTCTGCCATTCGATGTGAAGAACATCAGATAATCATGAGTGGAGCAGCTTATTATCTGTTTGACAAAATCACCTGTAGCCAAATTATTGCCTATGACCCCTTTTCCGCCTCTTCTCTGTTCTTTGTAGGTTCCGATGTCAATTCTCTTGCAGTATCCTTTTTCTGTAACAGTCACTATAACTTCTTTTTTCTGGACAAGATCCTTTTCGGCAATTTCGCCGATTCTCTTGACAACCTGGGTTTTTCTATCATCGCCATATTTTTCTTTAAGAGATTTTACGTCCTTGACAATTATCTTAAGAACCTCTTTAATATCCCCAAGGATTTTTTCATATTCCACAATTTTCAATTTCAGGGTTTCATGCTCTTCTTTCAACTTATCCTGTTCAAGCGCAGTTAACTGCCTTAATCTTGTTTCAAGAATTGCCTCTGCCTGTCTTTTCGTGAAATTGAATTTCTTGATTAAATTTTCAGCGGCTTCTTCTCTGGATTTCTTGATTATGCTTATAATTTCATCCAGATTTTTCAAAGCGACCAAAAGCCCTTCGACAATTTCGAGCCTTTCTTTTGCTTTCTTTAAATCATAGGCTGTTCTTTTTGTTATAATCTGTTTTCTGTAATTTACAAATTCTTCAAGTATGTGCTTCAAATTCAGGACTCTTGGCTGCGTTCCGACCAAAGCCAGGAAATTTGCGTTAAAAGAATCCTGCAATCGCGTATATTTGTAAAGGCTATTGCTGATATATTTTGAATTAACTCCTTTTTTAAGTTCAATGACAATTCTTATTTTTCCCTTGGAAGATTCATCCCTTAAATCAGATACTCCGATTAATTTCTTGTTCTGTATGAGATTAGCAATCTGTTCTACTAGCGTGGATTTGTTTAGCATATAGGGAATTTCCGTAATGACAATTTTCTCCTTGCCCTTTGATTCTTCGGTTGTTATTTTCCCGCGCAAAATTAATCTGCCTTTTCCTGTTCTGTATAAATCTACAATGTCGCCGGAAAGACTTCCTCCGGTCGGGAAATCAGGTCCTGTAACAATCTGGCATAATTCTTCAATAGTGATATTTTCATTCTTTACATATTCAACAATTGCATCGCAAATTTCAGTAAGATTATGCGGAGGGATATTTGTGGCCATGCCGACCGCTATTCCAGATGCGCCATTGATCATTAAATTAGGAAGTTTGGATGGAAGCAATTCAGGCTCTTTTAAGGAATTGTCAAAATTAGGAATAAATTTAACGGTCTCCTTGTCAATATCCTCGATCATTTCATTTGAAATCTGAGCCATTTTTGCTTCGGTGTAACGCATTGCAGCAGCGCGGATCTCCGTCAATGCTTCCAAAGTTACCCTGGCCAAAAACCAGAGGATAACGCAATGAGAATTTCTGGGCCATTCTTACTAATGCATCATAAACAGCCACATCGCCATGAGGATGATATTTACCAAGAACATCTCCGACAATTCTTGCGCATTTTTTAGTCTGCTTGTTGGATTGCAGCCCAAGTAAATTCATAGAATATAAAATTCTTCGCTGAACGGGTTTCAATCCATCTTCGACTGATGGCAAAGCTCTTGCAACAATAACCGACATGGCATAATCAAGGTAGGACTTTTTGACTTCTTCAGAAATTTCAGTATTGATTATGTTTTTGCTTCCGGAAAGTTTGCCTTGGGAATCCTTTTCTTCTTCGCCTTCATCTTCTTCAACAGATTCTTCATCTTCAAGGCTTTCTTCTATTTCTTCCTGTTCTTCATCAGGATTCTCTTCTGTAAAATCTTCATCGTCTGCCATTAGATTACCTCCGCTCCTTGTTCATCCAAATATTTCATGAACTGTTCTTCACTTAATTCGTCTTCTTTGATATTAGTTCCTTTCCATCCGCATTTTTTGCATTCCCATTCTCCCTTGTTCTTCCCTTCTTCTTCGCCTAAAACAACCCCCACTTCATCGCTTCCGCATTTAGGGCATCTTCTTAATCTGAAGGTCTTTTCTGCTTTCTTCTTTTTTGCAACTCCGTGAGATTTTTCCCAATCTGACTTTGAGTCAAATCCTTCCCTTATCCAATCTGGCGTCGCAAGCTTTCCCATTTAATTTAAGCTCCCTAAAAATTTTTTAATTGCGTGGGAGCAAGGGGGGATTATTTTTAATCCGCCGATTTCTTCTTTTGAAAAGAAAGCAACACCTGCCCCTTCTCCTATTGATATTTTGTCAATATTGTTAAGCTTAGACAAAAAGATATGATAATTTATGCCGTCTTTTTCACTGTAAACAAAATCAAATAAGGATTTTATAGGTATTTCAAAACCAATTTCTTCTTTAAGTTCCCTTTCCATTTCATCTTTCATGTTATCAGATTCAGCTCTTCCTCCGAATAAGCTCCACATGCCTGGAAATTTTTTGTAATCAAGAGTCTTCTTCTGGAGTAAAATCTCTCCATTATCGTTTAATATGATTCCCAATACCGCATCCATGTTAGATATCCAGCTTAGCCTCCTTTGCATTTCTGGAAATAAATTGTTTTCTTTCGTGAACATCCGTGCCCATCAGCATTGTGAAAACATGATCTGCTTCAACCGCATCTTCAATAAAAATCTTTTTCAGCTTTCTTGTTTTAGGGTTCATGGTTGTATCCCACAATTGCTGGGAGCTCATTTCTCCCAAACCCTTGAATCGCGTAACATTTGAAGTCCCCAATTCTTTCTGGAGAGTCTTCAGTTCTTCTTCAGTATAGACGTAATAGTCTTTTTTCTTCCTTATTCTGAAAAGAGGGGGGAGAGCGGCATAAATATTGCCATTTTCTATAAGCTGGGGCATGAATCTGAAAAAGAAAGTAAGCAAAAGGGTTTTGATATGCTCTCCATCAACATCTGCATCAGCCATGATTATAATTTTATTGTATCTTAAATTTTCCATATTGAATTGATCGCCACTTCCTGTTCCGATTGCAGTGATTAAATTTATGATTGCCTCGCTTGAAAGCGCCTTGGAAGGATTTACTTTTTCAATATTCAGGATTTTGCCTCTTAATGGAAGAATAGCCTGATACTCTTTGTCTCTCGCCTGCTTTGCACTTCCGCCAGCACTCTCTCCTTCTACAATATAAATCTCTGTATTGTCTGTTTTCTTGCTGGAACAATCGGCAAGTTTTCCAGGAAGTCCGCTTCCGATAGACAACGCATTTTTTCTCCTTACTAAGTCTCTTGCTTTTCTTGCAGCCATTCTTGCTCTTGCAGCATCAATAGATTTGGAAATGACTTTTTTTGCTATAGTGGGATTTTCTTCGAAAAATTCTGAAAGAGATGCGCTGACAATTGATTCAACAAGCCCTTTGACATCGGAGTTTCCGAGTTTTGTCTTTGTCTGGCCCTCAAATTGTGGATCTGGGATCTTTATGCTTATTATTGCCGTGATGCCTTCCCTGACGTCCTCTCCCGAGATGCTTTCATCTTTTTCTTCCTTGAGCAGCTTATTCTTCTTTGCATAATCATTGATTATTTTAGTCAATGCTGATTTAAATCCGGAAACATGCGTTCCGCCTTCAACAGTGTTTATTGTATTTACAAATCCAAAAATATTCTCCTGATAGCCCGTGTTATACTGTATGCAGACTTCTGCGATAATCCCTTCTGATTCTCTTTTGAAATATATCGGCTTGTTGAGAACTTCCTTTGACTTGTTTATCCACTTCACAAATTCGATCAGGCCGCCTTCATAGCAGAACTCGATTTTCTTTTCCTGATTTTCATCCCTGAGAATTATTTTGAGTCCGGGATTCAAAAAAGCTATTTCCCTGAATCGTGTTTCCAGAACCCTGTAGTCAAATTCTGTTGTTGATGTGAATATTTCAGGATCCGGCCAAAAGGTTACTTTTGTTCCTGTCTTGTCTCCATCAATTTTTCCTACGATTTCAAGCTTTGTCTTTGGATCGCCTTGTGAATATTCCTGTCTATGAATCTTCCCCTCTCTTTTTACCTCGACAATTAATTTTTTTGACAGGGCATTTACCACGGAAAGTCCAACCCCGTGCAATCCTCCGGAAATCAAATAAGATTTTTTATCGAATTTTCCGCCTGCATGGAGTTTTGTCAATGCAACTTGCAATGCCGGAACTTTGTAGATTGGGTGAGGATCAACTGGAATTCCCCTTCCATCATCATCAACAGTCACAGAGCCGTCTTTATTTATAGAAACATCAATTTCCTTGCAGAAACCGCCAAGAGCCTCATCAACGGAATTGTCAACTATCTCGTAAACTAGGTGATGCAAACCATCCTTGCCTGTACCCCCAATGTACATAGCAGGCCTTTTTCTTACACCTTCTAGACCTTCCAGAACCTTAATTTGCTCTCCGCTGTATTCTTTTTTGTCCATATTAAAAGCAAAAAATGGAACAGAAAATCTGTCCAGATTTAGTTGTTATGATGAAAAAAGACAGAAATAGTTTATAAAGATTTCTACAAGAAAAATACAATTTATCGTCGGTAAATTATTGTTTTGCCTTTACTGATTTTGCCTTAGGATTAGTATCTGATTTTAATATCCATCTGACCTTTCTTTTGCCCATTTTCATGTTTTTTCTGCACTTTGAAGAGCAAAGATACTTGACATTTCCGTCAGTCTTGACTATTGTAAGGCCCCTTGGAAATTCATACTGTTTACCGCAATAAGAGCATTTAGGCATTAGCTGTAAACTCCTTTTGTGACTTTTGATTTAATTCTTCTTGCTTCAATTTCTGTCTCTCTGAGCATTAAAAAATCGCCGATTCTTACAGGTCCTTTGACATTCCTTCTTAAGGACCTTCCCGCATCTCTTCCTTGTTCTACCTTGCATCTTACTTGGGTTATTTCTCCCCTGAATCCTGTTCTTCCAACAATTTCTTCAACAATAGCAGGAACAGCTTCGCCTACAATCTTCTCGCTTCCCTTAGAACCGCCTTGTTTCTTTTCCTGTTGCGTTTTTTGTTGTTGCTGTTTTGTTTGCTGTTGTTTTGCCATGTGAATATGATTACTTTAGTTTAGAAATATCAACTTTACCAGCATCAATTATTGCAACAGAAGATGTAGCGACTGGCAAACCTGCAGCAATGCCTAATTTTTTCTTGTTATCTACTTCTACACAATGAATTCCTTTTTCTTTGCATAAAAGAGGAAGATGATGAACAATTTCTTTTGGTTCTACGTCAGCAGCATAAATTACTAATTTGGCGGTACCCCTTTCTATTGCTTTAGTCACTTCATTTGTGCCTTTCTCAATTTTTCCTTCCTTTCTTACTTTTTCAATGATTTCGTATGCGTCCATGTTATGTAATGAGGAATAGTATCCTCCCTATTTAGTCATCGGATAAAATATGGTGAAAAATTTAGTTTATAAAATTTGCTATCGACCATTTTTTTATATAGAATTAAGGACTAGTAATATTTACGTAAAACTGAGCATATGCAGTATTGCCTGCATTATCGGTAGCTGAACAACTTACTTGGGTTGTTCCTATCGTAAAATTAAATCCTGAAATAGGATTGCATGTCACTGTATCTGTGCCGTCAACAATATCTGTTGCAGTCGGTAGGGTGTAAGTAATTGTAGCTCCAGATACAGAAGTATTCCCTTGTGCTATATTGGATGGAACATTTGATATTACAGGGGGAGTTGTATCTTGAACGATTATGTTAAATGTAGAGGTTCCGGTAAGTCCCAAAGAATCTGTAGAAGAACAAGTTACTTTTGTTGATCCTAAGGGAAATAGCGACCCGGCAGTTGGACTACAAGTTACTATATCCGAACCATCAACATAGTCTGTTACAGCAGGTATTGCATAATTAACTGTATTCCCAGATGATGATGTAGCTTCCTGTTTTATATCTGAAGTAGAAGAAATTACGGGAGGAATTGTATCCTTAACTATTACATTAAATGTAATATGTGCTGTATTACTTGCATTATCCGTGGCTGTACATCTTACTTGTGTTGTTCCTATTGAAAAAGTAGAGCCGGAAGGAGGATTACAGCTTACTGCATCAATGCTGCCATTGCTGTAGTCTACTGCAACCGGTGTGAATGTTACAACGGTTCCGATTGAACTTGTAGAATCCACTGTTTGACTAGACACTGGAGAGAATATAGGATCATTAACAGTTACTTCTTGACCGGCTGTTGCATTAAGTCCGGCAGCGTTTATAGCAGTCCATATAACTGTTGTTGTTCCTGTAGGAAAACCCCCGGCAGGGGCATTATTTGTGACAGTGGGAGAGATACCTGAAGGATCAGTTGCATTTGGAGTGCCGAGAGAGGAAATTGTTGTCAATGTTCCTGTAGCATTTATTGTAATGTCTGGAGGTGGAAGTATGCTGGGAGGAAGTCCTGCTTTAGATAAACTCTGATTTATGATTGTTGAATTATTTGCAGTTTTCGAATTAGATGATACTGCTCTTGTTATAAAAAAAGCCAATAAACCCAAGACAATTAATATGCCGACTACAAAAACAATCCTAATTTTCCCTCTTTTAGCCATGATAACTACCGAATAGAAATATCTTTTAAAGTTTTGTGGATTAAATGTCCTTTATGCAATTTTTCGCTCAAAAAGGCCAGTTATTGGGCAGGTCTCCATCTAAGTACCATCTGCCGTCAAATAGGACCATCTTATACATTTGATTAGAGATAGCATCTCGACAATAGCCAAAGTCGCTTGATTGGTTTATAACCTCCAAACCCCGCCATTTGCAGTACCCGTCAAAGGTTGAATGGGCATTGTAAGTCGTAATTACTTGATAAATCATAAAACCTATTATAGCAAAAAACAATAAAACAGAAATTGCTAAAGAAATAATAAGAATTTTCTTTTTCATATTCTAAAAATAAAACCGAATTATATAAGGGTTATGAATAAAGATTCTATTTTCTCCAAGTCACTTCAACATCATCTGTTCTTTGCTTTGGCTTTATGTCTAATTTATCAAGATCTCTATAGGAAACTTTTATTCCAGATTTGAAAAGAATCTCCCCGGCGAATGCGATCATCGCCCCGTTGTCAACAAGCAGAGAATTATCCGGGACAAATAGTTCGGTTTTTTTCAATCTTTCCCCACACATTTTTTTTGACATGTCTTTCAATCTCGAATTGCATGCAACACCGCCGGCCAGTAAAAGTTCTCTCTTATCTGTATAGGCCAAAGCTCTCTCGGCAACTTCAACCAGCATTGCAAAAACAGTCTCTTGCATAGAATAGGCCAAATCTTCGGGGGAATATTTCTTAGATTCCACTTTTTGCTTTAGATTTGTCAAAATTCCTGAAAGCGCAATATCCATACCCTTGACTGTGTAAGGCAGTTCAATATAATTCTTGCCCTGTTCGGCAAGCTTCTGTACTTTTGGGCCGCCAGGAAATCCAATCCCTAAAAATCTCGCAAAATTGTCGATAAAATTCCCGACACCAATATCTAAAGTCTCTCCGAAAATTCTGTATTTTCCAGAAGCATATGCTATGACCTGAGTATTCGCGCCTGAAGTGTAAAGCATTACAGGATCTTTTGAGCCGGTGATTTTTCCGACTTCAAGATGCGCAATGCAGTGATTGACTGGAACAATTGGCTTTCTTAATTTCAGCGACAGCGATTTAGTGAACCTTATTCCTTCCATTAGGCAGGGAGACAAACCGGGGCCTTGAGAAAATGCAACCACATCAATATCTTTTTCCTCAATTTCAGCGTCATTCAGCGCTTTCTCATAGATTTCTTTCCCTTTTTCTTTGTGGTGCTTAGCAGCATCAACAGGGATTATTCCGCCTTTCTCCGTGGTATAAGTATCCTTGACATTTGCAAGAATTTTTCCGTCCCTGACAATCCCTATACCGAATGTATGCGCTGTAGATTCAATCCCCAAAACAATAGTCATAAATGCTAGAGATAAATCGCATTTATAAAATTTATAAAACAAGATTAAAATAAAAAAAATTAATTAAAAGCTGGCTTTACTTTTTTTTCTTTTTTTTAGTAGTAGCCTTTTTTCTTTTTCCGCCTCTAGCCATCTTTGCTTCGCAGACGTTCCCCTTGCCATCTACATAATAAAGATACCCCGGCTTTCTCTTAACGGCATTTTTAGTAACTATAGTACCCATTAATCTTATCCTCCTTTTTGATGAATAAAAAAACCTCATCTTCTATTTAAACTTTTCTATATCGACGATAACACTTTTGTTTTTCTTGTTGAGTGGTATCTCAACAAAAGATGAAAAGTTTTCTGAAGGGCAGATATGGGGCAAAAATGGCTTCACTTTCCTGATTTCTATGATCTTTCCCCCGTCATCAATCCAGATTGCAATGAATGGGAAAAAGACAAACAGCGAATGTATCGCAAGCCTTACGGGCTTGGGAAATTCAAACAGCAGGATTTTTGCATTCTCCCTTCTTGAGAACATTAGCCCGATGATTCGCCTGAATCCTCTTGCGATATTCGCTTCTATGGGAATTTTCTTACGCCCAAAATTTAAAATGATTCTCTTTTTCATTTGTCCTCTTTTTATACTCTTTATAATATAAATTCACATTTCTCTCGCAGACAAAGTCATGATGCTTGAATCCGCCGCCGAAGGTTTTTGGAATGTGCATCAGTTCATGCATTATAATTTTAATTTGCTCTTCTTCATCCATTTTGTCGAATCTTTCTGAAATGAACTCAAGGGCATAATATGCTTCAACGCCGATTGTCTTTTGCAGTATTTTTCCGAGGGCGTGGCATCTCGCGATTGTTCCGCGCGAAGAGCTCCCATAGCTTCTGAAGCATTTGATCCTTTCAAGTTTTATATGAGGAAACATTATTCTGGAAATCTCTTCCGCTTTTCTTTGCAGCTCCGGCGCATCTTCGTATCTCATTTCAAGTCAAAATCCCAGAAATTTAATTGTCCTTTTGCAGCAATCGGTTCAATTCTCGCAGGATCATCCAGCACAAATCCAAAATCGCCCCACTCCCGAGAGGCCAAATGCAGATTTTTGTCTCTGTTAAATTCTTCATCATTGCCGTATTTTTTAACATCGGTCAATTTCGCTTTGCCAAGGATAGAACCCAATGGCAGTTCATTAAATCCAAATCTCTTCATTGCTTCTGTATCAGAATTCTTCGGAGCATGAATAAGAAACTCGCCCCTGAAATTTGTATTCCACTTTCTCAATTCAATCTTTTTTCGGCCTTGTAAAATCAGCTCTGCAAAGGGTTGTTTTATTGAAAGAGTCTTCATGCATTTTTAATTGCACAAATACTTATTAAACTTTTCAGAATTATTCTTTAATCTCAAGGATTTTGTTCTTAGATTTCAGCCCTATTTTGATTTTCGCATCAGCCTTAAAATAATCATGCACCAGCTTTACAAGCTCCGCATTTGCCTTGTTGTCCTCGGGCGGAGATTTCAGATAAGCAATGTAAGTGTCGCCACTTTCTTTGATTAATTGCTGTTTTCCAGATGAAGGTTTGACTCTTACGTAGATTCTCATGGATTATCTAGCAGAAGGCGCTTTATATGGTCTTCCTAATGCCTGATAAATCTCTTTTTCAGTTTTTCCTGCAACTTTTCTCCCGTTGGACTTTCTGAACAGCCCGTGATTTGTCAGCTTGAAGCCCTGTTTTTCCGCAATGATCCTCAATCCGATGTTGGCGCCTTTTTTGCCTGAGTATGCCAGGAGCGTGCACCCCACTCTTCCGGGATTGTAAAGAATAGCTGAAGATCGATTTCATCAATTCTGAAAAACATCTCCTTGTCTCCGCCCTGCAGAAATTTTCCTTTCTTGCTTAATTTTTCTTTTATCTTTTCTTTGCTGTTTTCATTTTTTGCGATCAGGACAATATCGATATCTCTAGGATTTGGTTTTCCTCTTCTTATGCTGCCTGCAATTTCAATTCTTCTGCAAAAAGGCCTTAATTCTTGAACAACTTTTCTTGCAAGGCTGAGAACTCTTTCACCCCTATTCATGGAAACTGAAAGCACAAGAAACTTATAAATTTTATCTGAATTTTGCCCAATCGTAAATCGGGCTTTCAACAGCAGTTCTTACAGAAGAAACCGAACTAGAGACTGTTCCGTCACCATAAATATAATCTCCGGGGAAAACAGAATCAACTGCCGCCTGGGCTGTTGGAGCATTCAAGATATAGTAATCTGCATAATTCCTCAAATTAAATTTGCCTTGCTGTGTTTCAATAACAACCACGGCATGGGCGATGAAAGGCCCCCTTAATCCGACAGCATAAACATTTTTGTAGTTAAATGCTCTAGACTCGATATAAGGCGATAAATTTCCGTTTATATCCCTGCAAACGCCATAGCCATAAATTTCATATTCTTCTTGCGCTGAAAAAGTCCCGTCATGGTCTTTCTGTGATATGCAAGAAATTAATCTGGATAAATCCTGTTCCGAATGTATTTTTGAGATGGCCTCTTCTAATGTATCCCCAAATTGTGCATGAAGGGCGGCTAAATCAGGTGAATCGGGATAGTGAAGATAAGGGGGATTGGCGTTTACTGTGGAATTATGAAAATTATTTCTCAATCTGCTTTCCCTATTCATGCTTGTATCTAATTGTGTCGAGTATTGAATTCCGAAAACATTGTTCTGTGAATTATAATAAAATTCAAGATTCCCGCCATTAAATTTCTCGCCTATTCCTGCAACGACGGTAAACTGGTCTGGTGCTAAAAAATCCATGAGCTCCGATGCTTTTCCTTTCAAATAAAAGCCATTCTTGAAAAGGGCAAATGCGCTAACGTCAAATTGCAGTTCATTTCTGGTGGGCGCAATAAATTCATCTATGCTATAATTTGGTTTTGTAATCAGGCTTATATCGCATTCCAGACTGGCCTTTCTGCTTTCATCATGAAGACTTGCTCCAATCATGTTCGTTAAATTGAATGGCGAGGGATTATAGAACTGCCCGTCAAAAGTCCCCATATAGCTCAAATCAAAATATTTTGTTCCAAGCTCTAAACCGCCCTTGACATTGAGGTGATCAAAGGGATATGCCATGCTGCCAGAATCATATTCTGAAGTGCCGATTAAATTTATGAAATCTTGAGTTTCCTGAGGATCAGCATAGTATTTGCTTCCTATAACAGAAAGCCAAGGGAAGAAGCTAAAGGATTTGAAATCAAATTTTTCTCCTAAATCAGCATTCCATCCTATTGCATAAAGTGTAAGGGGAGTTTCAAACTTTCCATAGCCAAGCGCAGAAAAGTCGACGCTCGTATTTGGCATATTAATTTTGGCGCCAGTCATGGAAAAATCAAGCCAGTCAAAAGGCCTTAAGCCCGCCTGCACTTTCATTATATCTGAGTCTTGAAGCAGGGTTTCAGTTGATAAATCCCCATATGAAAATCCGGCATAAAAATTCTTGTTTCCAATAACTCCATCAGCATTATTTATTCTTGGAGAATCAGAATATTGCATATCAGAGGCAAAATCAAGTTCCCAGTCATTCCCTAAGGATAAACTTGAATCAAAGCTGAAGCTTTTATTGTCAATACTCCCTTTAAGATCAATTATCGAACTACTATCTTCTTTTATGATGGTGCTCTCTAGTGGATTCCCAAATAAAGCTCCTGCTGCCAAGCTCAAAGCCAATGCTATTGGTGCAACTTTCTTCATAATTTTCATGAAAATCTCTGCACAGGATGTTTTTTAAAACTTGTTTTTATGATTATACCATGCTTATTGGACTTATAGGAAAGCCATCCGTGGGAAAAAGCACATTTTTCAAGGCAGCAACGCTCGCGGAAGTCGAAATTGCACCATATCCTTTTACTACAATAAAACCGAATCACGGAGTTGGTTATGTAAGAGTAGACTGCATTGACAAGGAATTTAATACTCAGTGCAACCCTAATCATGGATTCTGCATAAACCATCAGAGATTTGTCCCGATTGATTTGCTGGATGTCGCGGGATTGGTTCCTGGCGCAAGCGAGGGAAAGGGGCTAGGAAACCAGTTCTTGGATGATCTAAGGGAAGCAGATGTTTTTATCCATATTATAGACACCTCCGGAACAACGGACGAAGAGGGAAAAGAGACAGAGAACCATGATGTTTCAAAAGATGTCCTGTTCCTTGAAGATGAGCTGAATAAGTGGTACCATAACATATTCTTGAAAGTCTGGAAAAGCTTTGTCAGAAAATCGGAAATTGAAGAGGTTAATTTCGCACAGGCTGTAATGAAGCAATTCTCGGGCCTGAAGGTGAATGAAGAGCAGATCAAAAAAGTTTTGAGAAACTTGAATTTCAATCCGCGACCAAGCCAGTGGAATGACGAAGAAATAAAGAAATTCACTTCCGAATTAAGGAAAGAAAGCAAGCCAATGATAATCGCGGCTAATAAAATAGACACTCCAAAGGGAAAGGAGAATTATGAAAAGCTCGTAAAGAAATTTCCGGATTTGATAATTCTGCCTTGTTCTTCCGATTCGGAATTGGCGCTAAGAGAAGCCACAAAAGCTAATATGATAGAATATGTTCCCGGAGACAGGGATTTCAAAGTTATTGGAAACTTAAATGAAGCCCAGGAAGAGGCATTGAAAAAGATAAAGAAAAATGTCCTTCATGTTTTTGAAACGGGAACGGGAGTTCAGGCAATTCTGAATAAGGCAGTGTTTGAATTGCTAAAGTATATCGCAATTTTCCCCGCAGGAGCTACAAAACTTAAAGACAGCAAAGGAAGAATCCTGCCTGATTGCTTTTTATTGCCCCCTGAAAGCACGGCTATAGATTTTGCCTATTATCTTCATACAGATTTCGGGAAGAATTTTATAAGAGCAATTGATGCACGGACAAAAAAGACTCTTGGAAGGGATTACAAGCTAAAGAACAGGGATGCACTTGAAATTGTCAGCAGATAAAATTCAAGATACACAATCTTTTTATAGGACATTTCTCTCTAAAAAAAATGAAAGAGCTGAAAGGAGGTAAAAATGGCTGAAGAAAAAATAGAGAAGCACGAACATGAACATCACGAAGCTAAGACAGTTACCTTAAAGAAAAGCACTTTATGGGGAGTTGGTGTCTTTGTCCTTTTGGCTTTACTTGTAGCAAGCGTATTCACAGGAGGATTTGGAATAATGAAAACTACGGGCAATGCGGCAAACACAGGCAATACAGCTAATACCGGGTACATACAATCCTAGCGTATTCATTATTTAACTCGGATTTGTATCCTTCATTGGGTCCAAGCAATGCAAAGGCTACTGTGATTGAAGTTGCTGATTTCCAATGCCCATATTGTGCATTAGCTTCAGGATTGCCTAATTGGACATCTCCAATACCAGGGAACCCAATATGCTATTTAATAGGTGCTGCAGCAAATGCTGAACAATTGGCTCAGCAAGGAAGATACAATTTATATTTGTACCATGGAGCTTCTTAGATGCAAGCACAAGAGTTCAGGCTATATGCAGCAGAAGCAGCATATTGTGCAGCGGACCAAGGACAAATTTTGGCGAAATGCATGATGCAATATATAAAGCAAGTGATGGAACAAGTGAAGATACTGGAAAATATTCAAAAGCAAATTTAACAATAATTGCACAAGGTATTTCTGGATTAGATATGACGAAGTTTAATACTTGCTTGAGTACGGATGCGGATTTGGCAAGAGTTCAACAAGTACGACAGATGTACAAAGTTCAGGAGTAACTGGAACACCTGCAATGTTTGTAAATGGGCAGTTCATTAATCCTACATTAAGTGCTGTACAAGCTGCAATTGGTCAGTAAATTTATTTTTTATTTTTTTATTTTTTAGATTTCAAATAGAATAAGGAGGCTCATAATCCTTAAAAATCTCCTTTTCTTCTTTTTTTGATGAATTTGGAAACTAAAAGTTTTCTTGGATGGACTGCGATAATTCTAATGTCCTTAGTTCCAGTTTTCCTTCTCTTTGTATTTGGGAATGGAATAAATGGGTTCAGCAGTTTTTCATCATCACTATATAGTCTAGGAAGGATATTCGCGCTTGTTGGTGTAACTCTATTTGCCCTGAATTTTGTCTTATCTACAAGGTTAAAGTTCCTTGAAGAGATCTTTGGCGGACTCGATAAAGTCTATCTTGTCCATGGAATTGTTGGCGGAGCTGCTTTTATGCTTATTCTTGCCCATCCAATCTTTCTTGTTGCAAATTTGATTCCAAATCATATCGTCCAGGCCGCGGATTATTTTATTCCAGGAGGAATCCTTGCTCTTGATTTCGGATTAATTGCAATCATCGGGCTTATTACTCTGATTTTTGTAACTTTTTTTACAAGAATGAAATACAACAAATGGAAATTTACCCATGAATTTATGGGGGGCATCTTTTTCTTGGTTATTTTGCATATGTTGTTGATCGATGACTCTGTTGCAATTGATAGCATCTTCATAGGATATAATTTGTTTGTACTAATAATCGCTTTAATAGGGGGAAGTGCCATTGTATATAATTGGATTATAAGAAGAAAGGATAAAAAATACCCAATTTATAAAATTGAAAATATAAAAATAAATAACAATGTGATTGAATTGCAATTAGAGTCGGAATCAGAAAATCTTTCTTATCAGTCCGGGCAATTTGTGTTCCTGAAATTTTATAACGAAAAACTTACAAAAGAATCTCATCCATTTTCAATTTCATCAAGAAGCAATAATAAAACAATAAAAATTTTCATAAAAGAGTCTGGAGATTTCACTAATGAATTAAAGTCTCTGAAAGTCGGAGATAAAGTCTCTGTGGAGGGCCCCTATGGAAAGTTTAATTTCAAGAATTATAAAGAGAAAAGGCAGCTGTGGATTGCAGGCGGAATAGGAATAACTCCTTTCTTAGGGATGATTGATGAACTCGAAGAAAATCCGGATATGGAGATTATTTTATTTTACACATTTAAAGAAAATTATATTGTAGGCAAAGAAGTTTTGGACAAAATCGATAAAATAAAAAATCTTAAATTTGTTCCATGGAATTCTGGGAAAAGAGGGAAAATCAATATAGGAAAGATAATTGAAATGAGCGGGAGCCTGAAAGACAAAGAAATTTTGATTTGCGGCCCCGGGGAACTAAAAGAGTCTATAATTAGTGGATTAAAAGACTTGAGAATCAAAAAAGATAAGATTCATGAGGAGGTTTTTGACTTGAAATGAGGTTAAAAAAATTAAGAGTTATAGTTGCAGTAGAAATAATTCTTTTTTTATCGACAGTTGGGGGAATTATAATTTTTAGTTTAATAAAATAAAACAGATAGTCCATAAGTCTTTTAAATCAGATTTTGCAATATAATAAATGCCAACTGTACAGGTAAAAAATTTGACAAAAAAGTTTGGTGATTTAGTTGCAGTAGACAAAATCTCTTTCAATATAAATGAAGGAGAAATTTTCGGGCTGCTTGGGCCAAATGGTGCCGGAAAAACAACAACAATTTCCATGCTGTCAACAATACTAAGGCCTACTTCAGGTGAAGCGCTGGTAAATAATTTTAATATCGCAAAAGATTCAAATAATGTAAGAAAGTCTATAGGAATTGTATTTCAGGATCCTAGTCTTGATGATGAATTAACGGGATATGAAAATATGGATTTTCATGGAAGACTATACAATATTCCGAAAGAGATTAGAAAAACACGAATTTTAGAATTGCTAAGGCTTGTTGGACTTGAAGACAGAAAAAATTCGCTCGTCAAAACTTTCTCTGGAGGTATGAAAAGAAGGCTTGAAATAGCACGGGGATTGCTTCATCAGCCTAAAGTTTTGTTTTTGGATGAGCCGACAATTGGCCTTGATCCCCAAACAAGAAACTATATCTGGGATTACATAAAAAAATTAAACAAAGAAAAGAAAATTACTATCATTCTTACTACGCATTATATGGATGAAGCAGATAAGCTCTGTGATAATCTTGCAATAATGAACAAAGGAAAGATTGTTGCAAGCGGAAATCCTAAAAATCTGAAAGAGGCCATTGGTGGTGATGTGATTACAATTCAATCTCGCGAGAATCACAAATTAAAAGAGAAATTAGAAAAGCTTTCATGGATTAAAGAAGTAAAAGAACATGATGGTTCAATCACAATAAGCCTAAAAAATGCTGAAAAACATGTAGCAGAAATTGTAAAAATCTCCGATAAAAATAGAATAGCAATCAGTTCAATCTCGATTCATGAACCGACTCTTGAAGATGTTTTTTTGCATTTTACCGGGAAAACCATATATGAGGAAGAATCGGATTCAAAAGAGCATATGCGCCTACGTGGAAGATTATGGAGGGGAAGATAATGTCAATGCAAGGAGTCTATACAATCTGGCTGAGAAACATCAAAAGATTTTTGCGTTCAAAAAGCAGAATAATTGGAAGCCTTGGACCTCCTCTGCTTATTTTATTCGTGATTGGATTTGGATTGAATTCAGTAGTAAAGATATCCGGAGGGATTAGCTTCACAGAGTTCCTCATTCCGGGAATCATTTCAATGAGTGTTTTATTTGCATCTGTATTTTCGGGAATCCAGATAATTTGGGATAAGCAGTTTGGATTTCTCAAAGAAACTCTCGTGGCTCCTGTTTCGCGATTTCAGATTATGCTAGGACAGACATTAGGCGGAGCAACGACTTCATTCTTGCAAGGCCTATTAATTATGATTATATCCCTAGTGATAGAACTTCATACAACAACAGTAACAGGATTCTTAATCGCATTCGCCTTTATGATACTTATCGGCATAGCTTTCACAGCTCTTGGCGTTGCAATTGCTTCAAGAATGGAAGATATGAATGGATTCAGTTTGATAATAAACTTCATAGTAATGCCGGTCTTTGTTATTTCAGGCGCATTGTTCCCTATAAACAGCCTTCCTTCATGGGCTCAGACAATAACCTTATTTGACCCATTGACTTACGGCGTTGATGGAATAAGAAATGGATTGCTCGGAGTATCAAATTTGAACCCCATAATAGACCTTCTAGTCCTTAGCGGATTTGTAATAATAATGCTAGTCATTGGCTCTTATTCTTTTAAAAAGATGAAATTTTAATCAAATTTTTCATAGAATATCTGCTTTTCTTCAAAACCTAACGACTGCAATTTCTTTTTAACATCTTCAATCATTTCCTTTAGTCCGCAAATATAAAAATTACCGGTAAAATTATGTGTAGTATACTTATCTAAAAAATCTTGCACATATCCTTTGTCCAATGGACTATTCTTTGGATTGCTAAATATATTATAGAATTTGAAATTAGTGTGCTCTTTTGATAATCTCCCAAATTCTTTATCATATAGGCTGTCTTCTTCACTTCTTGCAGATTTTAATAAGATTATTTCTTTGTCAAAATTTCGGCTCAATAAATCCGCAATAATTCCTCTAAAGGGGGCAATTCCGACTCCGGCTGCGATAAAAATCAGATCTTTATTAAAATCATTTACAGTAAATTTTCCTGCAGGTCCGAATAGTTCAACTTCATTACCCTGTTTTAATGTTTTTATGAATTCAGAGGCCAGTCCATTTGGGACAATCTTAATGCAAAATTCGATGAAAGTATTTTTTTTCTTTGGAGAATTAGAAATTGAAAAGGGCTTTCTGATCTTCTTTCCATCTCCTCTGATAATGCTTAAAGAGAGATATTGCCCTGCCTTGAATTCGAAATTATCTGGAACAGAGAGCCGAATGCATTTTACATCATGAGTCAGGTTCTTTGTTTCCAAAACATTTGAATTAAAAATTTTAATCACTGGAAGTTTCATTCTTTAGCCAATTATACCCTTTTTGTTCAAGATGATTGACAAAGCCACCATTCTCTTCCAATACTATCTTTCCATCAACCATGACAAAAACCCGGTCTGGTTCTATATATTCCAATATCCTCTTATAATGGGTTATGACAAGAATGTATTTATCTTTATTTGCGAAATTCTTAATCCCTTTTGCAACCACTCTCAGAGCATCAATATCAAGTCCAGAATCAGTTTCATCAAGGATCGCAACTTTCGGATTAAGTATCAGCATTTGGAGAATCTCAGACTTTTTCTTTTCTCCTCCGGAAAATCCCTGATTCAGATATCTGTCAAAGAATTTTTCATCCATGTCAAGCAACTTGGCTTTTTCTCTAAGCATTTCATAAAGCTCAAGAACAGACTTTTTACCATCTGAATATACCGAGTTATAAGCAGTTCTGAGAAAACTGGATAAATTTACTCCGGGAATTTCTTTCGGGTATTGAAAAGATAGGAAAATTCCTCTTTTTGCTCTTTCATCCGGGGTTAAGTTTGTTATGTCTTCCCCATCAAGTATAATCTCTCCTGAAATTATTTTATATTTTGGATGTCCCGCCAATGCATTTGAAAGACTAGTTTTACCGCTTCCATTTGGCCCCATAAGAGCATAAATTTTCCCTTTTTCAAGTTTCATATTCACACCCCTAAGTATTTCTTTTCTATTGCCCAAATCATCCATAACTTCAACATGCAAATTTCTTATTTCCAATGCCATTTTAATTTAATTTTTTCAGAGCATCCAGCGGGAAAAGCTCGCACCCCATTCTTGTGGGGGTTATTTTCACGCCAAGAAATTTATCTATGTCTTCTTTGCTCAATTTTTTTATTTCTTCAATTTTCATCCCTTTAATGTGCTCTATCAATGCTTCTGCGGAGATCATGCTGACAAAACATAATTTTCCATTAAATCTCGCATCGGCAATTTTATCTCCTTCAAGTTTTAATTCGATAATTATTTCATCATTGCACAAAGGATTTTTGTGGCTTACTTCATGGGTCTTATCTTTAAGATTTCCGAAATTTGGTCTTTCAGAATACAGTTCCAAAATCCTTTCTTTGTACATATTTTCCATTTTAGCAGACAGAATTTTCTATTTCAAGTTCTATTAATTTATTTAATTCAGCAGCATATTCAAGAGGCAATTCTTTGATTACGGGCTCTATAAAGCCCGCAACAATCATTTTAGTTGCTTCTTCTTCGCTTAATCCACGAGACATAAGGTAGAACAACTGGTCTTCGCCAATTTTTCCGACAGCAGCTTCATGGGAGACCTCAACATTATTTTCAGAGACTTCCATGCTTGGGAAAGTTTTTGCCTTGCTTAGATTGTCAAGCATTAATCCATCACACCTGACACTTGCCTTTGAATTTATGCATCCTTTCTTTATCTCAACCAAGCCTCTATAGGAAGTTATTCCGCCGTCCTTGCATATGCTTTTGCTTATTACATTGCATTTGGTATTTGATGCAAGATGATAAACTTTGCAGCCAGTGTCCTGATTCTGCCCTTTTCCAGCATAAGCAATTCCGACATAATCTGTTCTTGCATTTTCTCCAATAAGAACACTGCATGGATAAAGCATTGTTGTTTTGCTCCCCATATTTCCATTAACCCATTCCATTATTCCATTTTCATGGACAATTCCCCTCTTCGTATTGAGATTGTAAGTATTCTTGCTCCAATTTTCAATGCTGGAATACCGGACTCTTGCATTCTTTAGCACATGAATCTCAACGCATCCGGCATGGAGAGAATTTTCAGAATAAACAGGTGCAGAACAGCCTTCAATATAATGAAGGACGGATCCCTCGTCTGCGATTATCAATGTATGTTCAAATTGCCCTCCTTTTTTTGCATTCATTCTGAAATAAGCCTGCAAAGGCATTTCAACTTTTACACCTTTAGGGACATAAATGAACGTTCCCCCACTCCAAACAGCAGAGTGTAAGGCCGCAAATTTATGCAATGCAGGGGAAATACAATTAGTCATAAAATATTTCTGCACAAGCTCCGGATATTTTTGGACTGCTTCATCCATATCTAAGAAGATAACGCCCTGCTCTTCCAGGCTTTTTTTAAGATTATGATAGACAACCTCCGATTCATACTGTGCCCCTGCTCCGGCAAGAGACTTCTTCTCTGCTTCAGGAATTCCCAATCTTTCAAAGGTTTTTTTAATTGCAGATGGAACATCTTCCCAGTTCCTTGAATTCTTTAATGCATTTGGCTTAAGATAGAAGTGTATATCATCTAAGTTCAAGTCTGATAAATCTGGACCCCAAGTAGGCATGGACTTTTTATTAAAAATCTCCAGCCCTTTTAATCGCTTATTAAGCATCCATTCGGGTTCATTCTTATCTTTTGAAATTTGTCTTACTATTTCTTCGTTCAATCCCGTTTCTGCCTTAAATTTCAAATCTTCTGGATTATAATGGTCAAATGCTTCTCTAACAACTTCAAAATTTGTCTGTTCCATAAAATTAACTATTGTTAATATTTTTTAAGGCTTGCGGTAAGGCTTAAATATGCAAAGAAGCTAAAGTTATTATGAAAAAGACTATGCCCAGGAAATTGAAGTCTGGTATCTAATTCCGGCACTGCGAAGAGAGCTTGCAAGAATCTTTATCGAAGATTATGGATTGAAGCAAAAAAAGGCTGCAGAATGTCTGGGAATAACGGAAGCGGCAATTTCTCAGTATTTGAAATCAAAAAGGGGCGGAGAAATAAAGTTTTCAGATAAAGCTCTGAAAGAGATAAAAAAGTCAGCAAAAGAAGTAATAGAAAACAATGAAGATGTAATGAAAAAAATATATGAATTATGTGTTTCTTTAAGAAAATCAAAAGTTATGTGTGATTTTCACAGGTTACAAGATAAGAGGATTCCCAAGAGTTGCGATGTTTGCCTGAGGGATTAACGTTCCAGAATGAAAAATTGATTATAGGCACTTCTTTAGTAACTGGACTGGACTCTAAAAGTTGTGTTAAAGAAGATTCTATTCTGTAGTGTCGGTCTTGCGCTATCAATTTTACTTTTTTCTCTCCAATATAAGATGTACGTCTATAACCGGCTACTTCAATTTCCATACTTAGGGGTTGCCTTTTGCTGTCAAGATTAATCTGTTCAATGTACACCAAAACTCCGCCATTTAGATGTTGTTCACGAATTGCACTTATACTAGAATTATAAACATCATTTTCTGCGTCAAGCTGTGGATAATCCCAAAGATCATATCTCTCCATAACGGATTAGTTATCTGATTGTCTTTTAAGGATTTCTATTTCTTATACTATTAAATTTTTCAATTATAATATTAACATCTTTCAGCATCATCGTCACTGTTTCTTCATCCATTCCATGCATTTTTGCGCCCATTTCAAGGGTGTCTGCGCCAGAAAAATGGCACCCCACACAATGCAACCCATATCCCATTAAAATAGGAGCGGCTTCAGGATATTTGGTGATTATATCTATCAAAAACATGTCTTTTATAACAAATTTTTTTTCTTTTCTCATCTTAACGATAGTTAATATAAAAAATAAAGTTTTTATACGTTTAAAAATCTTATTTGTATAGAAAGAGAATGGAATTAATAATAAAAGATAATAAAAGAGAAGCTGTGAAAAAAGCGGCATCAATAATATCTAAGCTTGTCAAGAAAAAACCTAATGCAATCTTAGCATTGGCGACAGGCTCAACTATGATCCCGCTCTACAGAGAATTGTCAAGCCTGTATAAAAAAAAGGAAATAGATTTCTCTCAGGTTACGACTTTTAATCTTGATGAATATGCCGATATCGCTTTCAATAATTCTGAAAGTTATCATTATTATATGAATAAAAATCTCTTCGACAAGGTCAATATACAAAAATGCAATACGCACTTCCCTTCATCAGAAGGAAAGGAGTATGAAGAAGAGATTAAGGAAATGGGGGGGATTGACTTGAGCATATTGGGAATTGGAGTAAATGGGCATATTGCATTCAATGAACCAGGCTCTTCATTCAAAAGCAAGACAAGAGAGGTCAAATTATCAGAAAAGACGATTAAAACAAATTCCAAATTGTTTCCAAGTATAAAGAAAGTTCCGAAAGAGGCCTATACTGTCGGGATAGAAACCATAATGAAATCAAGAGAAATTGTTCTTCTTGCATTCGGTTCAAAAAAAGCAGATGCAATTGCAGACGCAGTAAAGAGTCCTATGACAAAAAAATCGCCTGCTTCAGTATTAAGAAAGCACAAAAATACCTTATTTATTCTGGACAAAAAGGCTGCTAAAAAATTATAATAAACCTTAAATATTAATCTAAGAAGTATTTGATATGGAAAAGAGCGAAGCGTTGGTTGTTGTTGCCCACCCCGATGATGAGACTATATGGATGGGCGGTACAATTCTGAGAAACAAAAATTGGAAATGGACAATTTTTTCTCTGTGCAGATCAAAGGATCCAGATAGGAAGCCAAAATTCGAACAAGCCTGCAAGATCTACAATGCAAATGCAATAATATCAAACCTAGACGATGAAATTCTTCAGCCGATAAATCTTAATGAAATCATAAGAATCATAAAAATATCCTTGCCTCAAAAAAATTATGATATAATCTTTACGCATGGAAAAAATGGGGAATATGGCCATATTAGGCATATTGAAGTCCATAATGCAATCGAAGAAATGGTAAAAAACAAGGAATTAACTGCAAGAAAGGTTTACTTTTTTAATTATAAAAAAGGGGAAAATATTCCATACCCTAAATTAAAAGTTCCAGAGCCTATAGATTCTTCAGATTTAGTCTTAAATTTAAATGAGCAAGAATTAGAATCGAAGAAAAAAATCATCAAGAATGTTTATGGATATCCTAATGAGAAAGGATTTGAACTAATGAGTTGCAATAAAATGGAGAGCTTTTCTTTAAAATGAAAATTCTTGTGCTATATCCTCATCCAGTTGAGCCAGATGGCGTAAGTTTGCAGGGGCATTATCTTATCAAGGGATTAAGAGAGCTGGGCGTTGAAGTAATGCCTTGTGACAGGGGAAACAGTCTTGAAAAATTGTACGTATACAAATCATTTAAACCGGACGTGGTTATCGGGCTGGGTTTCTGGGGAGATACTCCTGAAATTGTTCACAGCCCTATAAATCATGGATTAAAAGTAGTTCCTTGGTTTAATGCCGATGGCTGGGTTGCAAATTACCATCATACATTAAATGATCTGCCTCTGCTTGTTGCAACAAGCAATTGGGTCAAGCAAACTTACATGAGGGACGGACTTAAGGGGGATAACATCCAAGTCTGTCACATCGGTTATGACCCTGAAACATTCCACCCAACAAATGATTCTGAAAGCATAAAAAAATTGAGAGGGCTTCTTGGAATTCAGGATGACGAAAAAATGATTTTCACCGCTGGAGGCGATGTAACCAGCAAAGGAGCGCAGGAAATGTTCAAGGCTATTGCTAAGTTAAATGATGAGTTTCCAAATTGGAAATATGTATTGAAAACAAATGAAAGTTTTTCTGCAGATGATCATGGGCATGAAGAAGAAGACTTGATTGAAGAATTGGGGCTCGACAAAAGCAGGATAATATACTTGCAGGGAAAATATTCTCCTGAATTTATGGCTTCACTATTAAATGCGTGCGATATTTATGCGGCTCCATCAAGATTAGAGGGCTTCGGCATGATACAAGTAGAGGCAATGGCCTGCGGGAAGCCGGTAATCTCGATAAATGTCGGTGGCCCAAAAGATACAATTGTTCATGAAAAAACAGGCTTTCTTGTCGATGTTGAAACCGAGATAAAGCTTCCAAGCGAATGGGCCTATGATTGGATGGGATTTGAAGATAAGCATAAAATAGTCTTCGATAAGCCAAAGACATTTGCATATCGTGCGAATATAGATCAACTAGCAGAATATACCTTGAAATTATTGAAAGATGATTCTTTAAGAGAGCAAATGGGAAAAGATGCGGCAGAACATGCGCTGAATAATTTCCATTACAGGGTTACTGCACAAAGAATGCTTAATTTAATCAACGAGCATGTTCTGAACAAAAAAGATTAGACTTTTTCAAGAGAATTCATTACATCCTGCAAAGAAAGTCTCTTCACTTCAGTCAAACTATCAGCAGCTCCAAGAAACACGAGCAGGTCATCTCCATCTTGCACTAATCCCGTTGGAAAGATAACATTATTCACATATCCTTTCTCTTCATAGTTTTCTGTTGGAGCAAGAATCGGTCCATTAGATTTTGCAATAATCTTCCTCGGATTTTTCAAATCAAGCAATACTGCTCCAACCTCATATTTTGATATGACTTTGACAATGCTAGAGCCAGAAACAATGACGGGGGCATCAGCATTTTTTTCAATTACTCCATGATAAAAAAGAAGCCAGCCTTTTTTTGTCTTTATTGGAGGAGGACCTGCACCAGCTCTTCTATAATCCCAAGCTCCTTTCTTCGATAATTTAAGAGGTTTATTTTCTCCCCATTCAATTAGGTCTTTAGATGAAGCAACCCAAATATGGGGTGGCGTGAATTCAAAACTTCCTTCAGGACGATTAAAAGCATAATATTTATTATTTATTTTCTGAGGAAAAAGGACGACATCTTTATTCTGTTCGGAAAAAATTATTCCTTTCCTCTTCCAGTTTATGCAATCTTTCGAAATAGCCAAAGATGTTGAAACATTTTCTTGGTTGGATAGAGAAACATAAGTCATAGCATATCCATTGCCGATTTTTACAATTCTTGGATCTTCAACACCAAACTCCCCATTGTTTTCTAATCCGGTAAATGTTGGGTTTTTATCAATTGATTTAATCTTAAATCCGGTTTTGTCCAATACAATTTTTCTAAAGTGGGACATATATAATAATCTTTTAGTAGCATCTTTGAAGATTATATCTTTTTTAGATTTCGATCTCGCATCCCCTTTTTTGAACCGATCAAATTCTATCTTGCATATTTTTTCCCCCGTGCATCGCGGAGCATAATAATACTTATTATCTTCACTATATCCTTGCTTCATTTGTTCTGCAACACGAACATAGAGAGCTATATCGCCATTCGGCAATCTTGTCGCAGCAGGATTAAAAGTCCCCACAACCTCAAATTTATTAGAACTAGGTTTGATGTCTTTGGGAGTAATCAGCACAGCCTCTTTTTTTACAGGAATCATGTTATAAAATTATTCTGGAAGTATAAAAATTTATCCAATTAAAACTCTTTTTTCTTTCAAAGATTCATAAGCAACAATGTACATTGCAGCATTCCATCCTTGATAACCCTCTACGCTTGCTTCAGTTCTTCCTATTTCTCCTGTTTGTCCGTTTAGCCATTCAGCAAAATTCCCACTATTCTTCATATTGGCTTCAGCTAGTTTAATCAATTGGGTCTCAGCTTCTTTGAATTTTTTCATTTTTATGAGAGCAAGGACATAAAATCCGCCGATGAATGTCCAAATCCCCGCATTGAGATAATGCCAGGGTTTTCCTGCAGCGCAATCCAGAAAATAATCTTGCCAGTCTTTGCTGCCTGGTTTTATTGGAGGATAAATTGCTTTAACTGGATAGGGTTGATTTATCTTATTCTTTTTTATGTATGATAAAATCTTTTCAGCTTTGTCTTTATCGGTAAGTTCAAAGAGAATTGCCAATAAATTTCCGAGTGTATCAAACCATTCGCCTTTTTCATGATATTTTCCATGATTTTTCCATCTCCAAGGCAGGTAAAAATTTTCCCCCCACAATCCAAAGTCTTTATTATTATTGACAACAGATTTCACTTTCTCTGCATCTTTGTTCATTCCTGCCAATTTCAAAGCATGATAATACAAAGCCTGCGTATTTATTGTGTGCCCATATCTGTGTGGAAATGCATCCTGCCAATCAGTGGTTGGCAATTGTTCTGGCATGGAATCTTCTCCCGTATCCTGGCATGCAAGCCATTCAAAGGCCCGATCAATATTTTTCTTATATCTATTGAATAAAGAACTGTCCTTGTATTTGTTTTTGTAATTATAATGTCCGATTATAAACCACAAAGTAGAATCAATTGACATGTAATCTACATGGTGCTTTCTACTGGAATATTTATCTACTGCATTGGGGATTTGTCCTTTTGCTGATTGATTCTCCGCCAAGGTAATAAGGGACTTTTTTATTGTCTCTCTCATTTTTTTATCATTAAGCAGAGAAGCCCCCAGAGAAATTATCATTGAATCTCTTCCAAAAACCATATCATAGCCGGGATATGCGGCAAAAAATCCATGAGATGTAGAGCACTTGTTCAAAATCCAGGTTGCCTTTTCATAAGCTTCTTTTATCAATTCCATTTTAAATCACAAGTCCATTAAGTATAGCCTTGCCATCAAATAAGAAATTGTAGACTCCGCACCTTGATTAAGATTGATTGCATTCTCACCGAGGCCGTCAAAACAACCGCCAGTTGTGGAATCGTAGACAACCTGATTTAAGCTATTTTTCCCGATAAACCACTGAAATGTCTGTAATGCATATTTCTTGTATCTCTCATCTCTCATAATCTTGTAAGCAAGAATCAAAGACTGAATCATGTAAGATGCTTCTATTGGCTGCTGGTCATACTCTGCTTTTTTCCCGTCCTTAAAGTACCATCCTCTCTGCCCGACCGGAACAAAGATTTCTTCATTGAATGTTTTTGACAAAAGAAAGTCCAGACTTTCCAAGCCCACATCTAGATATTCGCGCCTTCCCGTAGAGAGGTATGCATATAATAATGCTTCCGGCAATTTGCTATTGGCATAAGACATGTATGGCTCAAACCATCTCCATGTTGGATTAGATGAGGCCTTGTAAAGGGTTATCAAATCATTTGCAAGCTTTTCTATTTGTTTTCTTATTTTCGTCGAATTTGCAACTCTGTTGTAAAAATACAGTCCTTGAAGTATAAAAGATATGGATCTTGGTGAGCCTATTTTATCTGAAGCTATAATTGCTTTTCTGATTATTGCCTCTGCTTCTCTTTTAAAATCATCAGGAATGTGGGGTGATGAAATCATGTATCCCAAAGCCCAAATCGCTCTGCCATGCGCATCTTCGCTCCACTGATCTCTGTTTATGCTTTTATCTTTGGCTACGAAGTTGTATAATTTGCCATCTCTCTTCTGTACATATTTTATGTAATTAAGGTAAGTCTTTATCAAATCAAGCTGCTTGAATTCTCTAAATTTCTCATAATGCTTTGTGCATACAAGGATTGCTCTTGCATTGTCGTCAAGGGTATAACCTGAATTTTCATCAGGATTAGTTTGAATTGCAAATTGTATGATTCCAAAATTGTCTGTTAATTTTATCAAATGGGACGTATCTATCTCAGGCAAGGATTCGAATTCTTTTTCCTTCAAATCAAGATATTTATTGAAAACATCGCAGTAATGCATTGCAACATTAGGCCAGGTCATGGACCTTGTGTAATAATAAGAGTTTTTTTCCATCTGTTGCCTCAAATTAGAATTTCCCAATAGATTCAAAATTGCCTTCTCAAATTCCTTTGGTTTTCCAAATCCCACTAATATCCCCCTGTCATCACTAATCATGTCTTGTGCATGGAGAAATGATGTAGAGACTACAGCTCGTCCGCAACCCATTGCATAAGAGAGAGTCCCAGATGTGATCTGATTCGGATTCATGCTGGAAGAGATATAGATATCAGTGGCTTTAAGATATTGGATTATCTCATCTAGAGTAAGATATTTATTATAGAATTTGACATTTTTTTCCAGGTTTAATTTTTTTACTTTTTCAGTCAGAAAGTTTCGATAAGCTTCTCCATGCTCTTTTCTTACTATCGGATGGGTCTCTCCAATTATTAGGTAAATTAAGTTAGGATATTTTTCTACTATCTTTGGAAGAGATTCTATAACATGCTCGTAGCCTTTTCCCGAGCTTATCATGCCAAAAGAGGATAAAATTATTTTTCCTTCATAACCAAGACGGGCTTTTTCGCTTTCTTGTCCATCAAAAGAAACCTTAGGAATGCCATGGGGAATGAGATGAATCGGCGTATTTACATGATAGACTTCTCTTAAAATCTCGACAGCCTTATTGGTCATGACAATAATCTCTTCAACCTTTTCTGAGATTGCCTTGACAACCTTTCTCAATTGAGGATCGGGATCTGGCATGACTGAGTGAAATGTGATTATTACCGGCTTGTTGACGATTTCAAGGAATGCAAGCAAATAATCTCCCCACTCGCCCCTGAAGATTCCAAACTCATGCTGTATATTGACAAGTTTTATCCTCGGAGAATCATTTATCTGCTTCGCAGCTTCAATATAATCGTTCATGTCTGTATCGCTTATCTGATAAATAACTTCCGGCGGATAATTGTAGATGTTGACGCCATTGCTGTTCATAGCTATGACGCCGGCTTTAGAATTTTTTGGAAGCCTCTCGTTTATCGACGCAACTATGTCTTTAGTAAACGTTGCAATGCCGCACTCTCTTGGAGGATAAGTCGCAAGAAAAACTATATCAGACTCGTTAAAGCTTCGCTTCATGTTCGCCTCTTTGAATAGAATAGCAATCTGCAGCTTTTAAAGATTTTGTTTCACAGCGATTTTGTAATCTGCGCACTCAGTGAGAGCTCAAGAAATATTCATTGACAGCTTTCCAGTTGATAACATTAAAAAAATTGTCAACGTATTCGTCTCTCTTGTTTTGATACTTCAAATAATAAGCGTGCTCCCATACATCGACGCACAAAAGAGGGATTTTCCCATTGGTGATAGGGTTATCTTGATTTGACGTGCTGACAATTTCGAGCTTTCTGTTAGTGGGATTTAGAACAAGCCATGCCCATCCGCTTCCGAATTGTCCTAGAGCTGCTTTCTTGAATTGTTCTTGAAATTGTTCGAAGCTTCCGAAATTTTTTTTGATTGCAGTCAAAATTTCTCCAGTCGGCTTGACATTTTTTTTCAAAATCATCCAGAAAATGCTGTGATTCAGGTGTCCGCCGCCATGATTTCTAATGGCGGTCCTTATTTCTTCTGAAACTGAATTCAGATTCTTTATTAAATCGTAAATTGGTTTGTCCTGCAGTTCTTCATGCCCTTCGAGAGCCTCATTTAATTTCTTGACGTAAGTCGCATGGTGTTTATCATGATGAATCCGCATGGTTCTTTCATCTATATAAGGCTCGAGAGAGTCATAAGCATACCCAAGTTCTGGCAATTCATAAACCATTATTAACAATAGTGAATCTTTTTTAAAAACTTTTTGGATATAGTATCACAAATCAAATTCTTCGATAAATTCTATAATAGATTTATATCTGTCCAAGAATTTGTAACCCTTATCAGTTAAAGTGATAAATTTTTCATCATTATGGGTTGTTTCTTTTATGAATCCCCCAGCAATCAACTCATTATAATAGTCCTTGAATCTAGAAGAAGACATTCGCGATTTTCTCAATAATATCGTTGGCTTTATTGCATTTCTATTTTCTTGGATAACCCTTAGTGTATCTTTTAAGATTTCTAATTTCTCTCTTTTGGCCATTTAATCACCAGATTTTTTGAGAACTTTATAAAGAATCACCAAAAATATTCCCAAAGACATAAGATAAATAATGAGCTTAAGAGATTCCAAAAAGATAGGAACCAAGATGTTGAAAACATTTAATATGAAGAATATAAACAAAAGGAGGTAAGTCATCAGCAAATTATTTTTCTTTTTCAGTTTATGCTTTTGATTATATGAAGCTATGCCGACCATTATGATAGCAGAAACGAGAAGTAGAATATTTATACCGATATAAAATATTTCATTTCTAAAGAAAATACTTGCAAAGGCGATTATAATTGCGATAGCATGACAGATGTAAGGCATTTTAGATCTGTCTTTAAATTTCTTCCAAGACATACTATAAACAAGATAGAAAATAGAAAGCGAACTTAGATACATGAAGACAAAGAGCGCAAAATAATCAAATATCATCGGATAGATTCCTAGTACTTGCGAATTAAAAGAGATTGTTATGAATTCAATAATAAACCTAAAGAGGTATGCAATAGCAAAAAATAAGAATGCCTGACGAAAATATTTTATTCCCTTGTAAGAGCTTAGTTCATATAACTCCTTAGTTCCAAAATAGATCATAAGGCTGCAGACTATAACAACAAAAGAGTAAATTATTTCAGCTCCAATTCCTAAATTTATGGGGGGTAATGGTGGCATTTTATTCTATAGAAACGGGAATATTTAAAGATTTATAACGAAGATGGACTTAAGGTCCACTTTATTTAAAAGCAAAATGCTAATAGTTTATTTATGCCTAGCAAAAATAGAAATAAAGTAATTAAGAAGAATGCAAAAAGAATGTGGATTACTGGTTTAATAGTATTAGCAGTAATTTCTGCAGGTATTACTGTTTACCTTATTTATTCACATAATCATCAACCAACAAACTCAGGGCCAAACCCCGGGCAATTCCGAGGAAATCATAGGAATTTTACATTCTGGGGCAATAATTCTACAGGGCAAATGCCAAGATTTAATGGGAATTACACAGGACAACCTCCCAAATTCAATAATAATTATACCGGAGCAGTACCACAATGAATTCGGTAATAAGAATGGATGATGTTTGGAAAAGATACCAAATGGGAAAAACTATTGGGCTGACCGTACTTAAAGAAATAGATATCTGCATAAACAAAGGAGAGTTTGTTGCAATTAATGGACCAAGTGGTTCTGGAAAGTCTACAATGGTAAATCTGATTGGAGCTCTTGATAGACCATCCTGGGGCACAATTTATCTCAATGAAAAGAATATAGCAGAGATGAGCGAATCATCTTTAGCTTTTCTCAGAGGAAAAACAATCGGATTTATTTTCCAGCAGTTTAACTTAATACATGATTTAACAGCACTTCAAAATGTTATGCTTCCAATGGAAATTGTTAACGTACCAGAAAAAGAAGCAGAAAAAAAAGCAATAGAGCTTCTTACAAAACTTGGACTTGGAGAGAGGTTAAATCACAAGCCAACAGAATTATCAGGAGGTCAGCAGCAAAGAGTTGCGATTGCAAGAGCTCTCGCAAATGATCCGGAAGTTATTCTCGCCGATGAACCTACCGGGAATCTCGACAGCCAAACAGGAGAATTCATAATGAGATTTTTAGAAGACTTAAATGAAAAAAGTGGTAAGACAATTATACTTGTAACACATGATCTTGATTTAATGCGTCATGCAAAAAAAGTAATACACATAAAAGATGGTCGAATTGAAAAGCAAATTGAAAATAAAAAGAGGATAAGGACAAAATGAAAAAAATATTCTTCTTGTTTATCTTTATTTCACTAGCATTACTATGCCTAGTTTCTGCGCAGACTTCGACTACAGTTAATTACACGACTTCAAGTAATCAGGGATTAGTCGTAACCCAGCTTAAATATTCGCCATATCCTGCAAATCCTGGAGAGTATATCGATCTTTGGATTGAAGCACAAGTAGTCGGAACTATTACCCCTTCAAATGCGACATTTATGTTAAGTCCCCAGTATCCCTTCTCATTGGATTATAGTGATTCGGGAGTAAGAAGTTTTGGGCAACTAGGTACAACACCAGTCGTTATGCATTTCAAGGTAAAAATTGATCAGAATGCAACTCAAGGAGACAATGAACTGGATTTGTATTATAGCACAAGCGGATCAAGTTCTGTTAATAATGTATGGACTTTGCAGCCATTTAATATCTCGGTCGCAAATTCACAAACCGATTTTGATTTAGTAGTTCAGGATTATACATCTTCTGCAACATCAATAGCAATTGCAAATACCGGAGAGAATACTGCAAACTCTTTGATTGTAAGAATACCTACTCAATCAAATTTCAAGGTTTCTGGAGCTACAGGGCAAATTGTTGGAAATTTAAATTCTGGTGATTATACTATAGCAACTTTTGATTTAACTGCTGCAACAAGAAACAATAATGGAACATTAGCAATTGAATTGGATTATACTGATGCAATCGGGGTAAGAAGAACAATAATAAAAGATATTTCTCTCTCCAGTTTCTTGTCTAATTCTTCATATCCAATTTCTGGTCTAGACACACTCGGCAGTGGTTCAGGGAATAATAGCTCTGGAGGAAGTTTTCCAACTGGCTTTCAGGGCGGCAATTTTCCAGGGGGGTACAGAAGGACAACTACAAGTATATTTAGCAATGGGTGGTTCTGGGGGGCAGTCGGATCAGTTTTAGTAATGATTGGAGGAGTTTTATTTTTTAGATTCAAAAAGAAAAAACATGATCATAAAAATCTGGAACATTCAAAAAAGATTATTGATGATCTTAAAATAAAAAAATCAGAAAAAGAGAATTCTAAAAAGATACCTGACTGGGTATTAGAAGAGAGTAATAAGAAGAGATAGTAAAATGAGACTTAAAAAAGCCGTCTCACTTGCGTGGAACACTTTAATCCACAGCAAACTGAGAAGCTGGTTAACGATAATAGGAATTGTTATAGGAATAGGTGCCGTCGTGTCAATTATTTCTGTAAGTCAAGGCGCAAAAATGTCTTTGCAAAATCAACTTGGTAGTCTCGGAGCGGATATATTAAGTGTAAGCTCCGGAGCTTCAAGAGCCGCAGGTCCTGAATCACAATTTTTTGGAGGTGGCGGAGGCGGAGGAGGGACGGTGGGAGGATATAATCTAAAGACTACATCAACTTCCAAAAACCTAACGCAAAAAGATGTATCCATAATTAAGACTATTCCAAATGTAGAGTATGTAATGGGATCTTTGTCTGGGCGATCTAGTGTAAGTTATCTAAGCAAAACTGCAACGATAAGTATTGAAGGAGTTGATCCGTCTATTTGGAGCAATTTCATAACAACAAAATTATCTGATGGAAGGTATTTGACTTCAAGCGATTCAAACTCGGTAGTAGTAGGGTATAATGTAGCAAATTCCATATTTACTGGATTATCCTTGAACCAGAAGATTTCAATTAATGGAACAGTCTTTAATGTAATTGGTATATTAAAGAGCAGTGGAGGGCAAACGGATTCCCAGATTTTTATGCCTTTAACAATGGCAAGACCAATAGTAGACACTATTGGAAGCACGGATTTTGGATCAATTGAAGTGAAAATTTCTAGTACTGATTTAACTAATCAAACAATTAACAATATAACGAGTGTACTGATGATGGAAAGAGGAATTCTTCAGACAAGCAAAGTAGATTTCTCGGTAACTTCTCCTACAGCAATTCAAGCAACAATATCTTCCTCTCTTAACTCTATATCAATATTTCTTGCGGCAATAGCTGCAATTTCTTTATTGGTTGGGGCAATTGGAGTTTCCAATACAATGTTCACATCTGTACTTGAAAAAACAAAAGAAATTGGAATAATGAAAGCGATAGGAGCCAAAAATAGAGATATCTTAATGATATTCTTGTTTAAATCAGGGATGCTTGGCTTAGTAGGAGGAATTGGGGGAGTATTAGTCGGTATTATTGGATCACTTGTAATCGGGCAAATGGGGGGAATCTCAATTGGACTTGGAAGAGGGGGAGTCTTCTCTTCATACTTAAGTCCAGGATTGTTAATTGGTGCGTTCATCGCATCGATATTAATAGGAATGATTGCCGGCGCTATTCCCGCATATAGGGCTTCAAAATTGAGCCCGATTGAAGCATTAAGGTATGAATGATGAAGAATTTTTAAATGCTAAAAGGTTTTTATCTGAATGACAGAAATCATAAAACTTGAGGGGGTCTGGAAGATTTATAATGAGGGCGAAGAAAATCAGGTAATAGCTCTGAAAGATATCAATCTTCATGTCAAGAAAGGAGATTTTATCGCAGTAATGGGCCCGAGCGGAAGCGGAAAAAGCACCGCTATGAATCTTGTAGGAAGCCTTGATATCCCCACAAGAGGAAAAATTTTCCTTGATCTGCATAATATTTCTCATCTAAGCGAATCAGATCTGGCCCAGGTCCGAGGTCGGAGAATTGGATTTATATTCCAGCAGTTTAATCTGATTCCAAATTTGACCGCAAAAGAAAATGTAATGCTCCCCATGATGTTTCAGGGAGTTGATGAATTAAAAAGAGAAAGAAAAGCTGAAATATTATTGAATATGATTGAGCTTGGAAACAGGATGGACCACTATCCTTCAGAATTATCAGGAGGTCAGCAGCAAAGAGTTGCGATTGCAAGAGCTCTCGCAAATGATCCGGAAGTTATTCTCGCCGATGAACCTACCGGAAATCTCGATACGCATACAGGCCAGATAGTTATGAAATTCCTGAATGAACTTAATAACCAGGGAAAGACAATAATAATAGTCACTCATGATCCTAATCTTGCAATGGAGCATTCAAAAAAGATTTATTGGTTGAAAGATGGGCAGATTGAAAAGATTACTGAAAAGATAAAGGGCCAGTGGAAAACCCTTAGGAAGTAAATTAGATTCTAATATGAAATGATAAAAGATTACTTTTCGCTAGCATCAAACAATTTGAGAAAAAGAGGTCTGAGAAGCTGGCTTACCCTTCTTGGTATTTTAATCGGAGTTGCCGCCGTTGTTTCTCTTATTTCTTTAGGGAGTGGCCTTAAAGATGCTGTAAACTCTCAGTTCAATGTAGGTTCAACTCAAGTATTGACCGTAGAAGCAGGGGGGGTGAATAATTACGGGCCTCCGGGAAGTGGTGCTGTAAATCCTTTGACAACAGATGATACGAATGCTATTGCAAAATTAAGCAATGTAGAAGTAGCGATTTCAAAGAATATCAGGGGAATAAAGGTAGTATTCAACAAGCAAGCGGTGTTCACTTATGGGAGTTCAATTCCGGACAATCAAAAATATGCTGATGATGTATACAAATTTGCGCAACTTGAAGCAGTTTCAGGAAGATTAATCGGTCAGGGAGACCGAGGTCTCGTTGTCGTAGGGAGTGGTTTCATTGACGGAACAAAGAATGGATTTGGTAGAGATATAAAAGTTGGTGATGTGCTGATTATAAACGGGAAAAATTTTAAAGTTCAGGGAATTCTCCAGAAAAAAGGGAGTTTTCTATATGATAATTCAATCCTTATGAATGAGGTTGATATGAAAAATCTTCTCGGATATGGAAATGATGTTGATTTAATCGCAGCAAAAGTTACGGATAAAAGCCTCATTAACCAGACAGCAAATGATATTGAAAAACTTATGAGACAAAGAAGAAATGTAAAAGTCGGACAGGAAGATTTTACAGTAGCAACACCAGAAGCATTGCTTTCTTCTGTGAATTCTGTGATTTCCGGTGTTCAGGTTTTTATAATAATTATTGCATCAATTTCAATTTTAGTGGGTGCAATCGGAATTTCTAACACGATGACAACTTCTGTGCTTGAAAGAAAGAGGGAAATTGGAATAATGAAAGCAATAGGAGCTAGGAATGAGCAGATATTTTATCAATTCTTGATTGAATCAGGGCTTCTTGGACTTGCAGGAGGCACTATCGGTATTTTGTTAGGAACAGGAATAGGCTATCTGGGAACTCTAGCATTGAATACCTTCCTTGGTGCTTCAACGCAGCCGCAAATCAGTTGGTTGCTTTTATTTTCGGTCGCTTCGGGCAGTTTTTTGATTGGAATTATATCTGGATTAGTCCCTGCCTTAAAAGCAGCTAAAGAAAGACCGGTGGAGGATATAAGAGCATGAAAAGCGAAACAATAAAATACTCGCTTGAAGCATTGAAAAAAAGGAAAAGTCGAAGTTTATTGACGATAATTTCTATATTTGTGGGGATAGCAACAATATTCATCTTCATAAGTTTCGGGATGGGACTTTACAATTACATAAATAATTTTATTTCCGGAAGTTCTGCTAATAAAATTTTGATAGAGCCGAAAGGTGTCGGGGCGCCAGGATTGGATTCGACATTTGCATTGACGGCTAATGACCTGACGGCCGTAGAGAGAACTGCAGGAGTTTATAGCGCAACAGGAATTTATTCAAAAATTGCGCAGATACAGTTCAAAAATGATTTAAGGTACGTGTTTATTATAGGATATGATCCTCAAAATCCTCTTTTCATTCAAGTGCAGGGCGTGACCTTGGAAAAGGGAAGGGAATTGCAGAAAGGGGAAAAAGGCGATGCAGTCTTGGGATATGACTATACGCTGGACAACAAAATATTCCCAAAAGGGCTTAATGTAAATGATGACATTATGATTAATGGACAAAAAGTAAAAGTCATTGGGTTTTATAGTGCAGTGGGAGATAGTCAGGATGATTCTCAGATTTATGTTACAACAGATTTCTTCAAAGTGCTTTATGCAAATTTAACCGGATATAATACCCTAATCGCTACAGTTGATACTACTAATATAACTACTGTTGTTAATAATGTCGACAAAAGCATTCTAAAATCGCGAAATCTGCCTAAGGGACAGGAAGATTTCACTGTGGCTTCATTTCAGGATTTGCTTAATAGCTATTCATCGGCATTGAATATTGTTATAGGCTTTATTATCCTTATAGCGCTTATCTCTGTCTTTGTCTCCGCAATAAACACATCCAATACGATGATTACTTCCGTTCTAGAAAGGATAAAAGAAATTGGAGTCTTGAAATCTATAGGCGCAAGAAATTCGGAGATATTTGGAATATTCCTCTTTGAATCAAGCATGCTGGGCTTAATCGCAGGAATTGTAGGAGTGCTGGTAGGTTTTGGCCTTACAGAAATAGCAGGAAAGATTTTGGGGAGTATTGGTTTAGGATTTTTGAAGCCAGGATATTCTATATGGCTGTTTGCAGGATGCATTTTATTCGCAACAATTACAGGCGCAATATCCGGAGTAGCTCCAGCAGTTCATGCATCAAGAATCAGCCCCGTAAAAGCATTGAGATATGAATAAGAAATGAAGGATTTTATTCTCTCAATAGCTTCTTTTTCTTATTCTTCTTATGTCGCCTGTAGAAAATGTAGGCAGCTACAAGAATAACCAAAACTATAATTACATACAAAGCTGTATGATTGGATGCCGGCTGGCTGAATTCAGTCGGATCAAAATAAACTGTTTTATTGACACTTCTTCTTACTCCGGTGATGTCATTATAAGAAAGAGCCATATTTATGTTTCCTTTATTAGGAGAAACTTGAAAATCAGCTGTTGTGAAATCATTAGAAGATAAAGAGCCAACGATATAAGTGCTCGATCCCTTTATAGTCAAATTGCTTTGGCTTGGGGGAAGAGTCGCTGTAAGAGATTGGACATCATTCTTTCCTATATTCAAGATTTCAAAAGTGATATCATTAGTCGTATAATCATAGTTTTTTACAAAGATTTGAAAATCAGACTTAACATTTTGCACTGATAAATTAAAGTCAGTTGCAATTGCATTATTCCCAACACCATTCGCCCTGTAATCGAACTCTATTGTGCTGTTTCCATCTACTGCATTAGGATCAACTCTTACATTATAAGGGACCATAACAAAAGAATTGTAGTTATTGGTGTATGTACCGCCGTTAACAGTTACTATGGAACTTACCCCAGGATCGAAAGAAATTGGATAATTAGGGGCTAGCTGGAATGTAACCTGATTGCAGTCTGGATTCTGGATTCCTGTAACCTGAAAGACAAGCTTAACATAATCTCCAGGAACAGCAGGATAAGGGTCTTGATTAATTAACTGGGGTGTTAACTGGCATGTTGCGCTGATAAATCCAAATGACAGCAATAATGCAAATAGCGTCAGTATTAAAATACTCTTTTTCATCTTATAAAAAATTAAATCACTATTTTAAATCTTTCTAATTTAATATCCCCACTTCTTTTTTCGAGAATGCTTTCTCATATTTCTAATGAAGTAAATGCCAACTATTAAGACCAATATGCCTACGACAATCCATAGCCATGTCAAATTAGGATTTCCTGGCCCTGATGGTTGATTTTGCTGAACAGTATTGTTATTATTTGAAGTATTAGTTGGATTTGTCTGCAGTACTGCCGCACTAACTGTTCCGCCTATAGCAAAAAAGCTAAATGAGGTAACACTTGTATTGTAATAATAGAAGCTACTGTCTTGACCGGTATATACTGTTGGAAGAATCGCCCATTGATTATTTGTCGAGGCATCTAATTTATAGATTGATACATTATTAAAATTAATATTATTTTGGGACATCCAGGATTTATTAATTCTAAAGACCAGATTTGCATTTGCTCCCGGATTCAAGGTGAGATTAATCTGCAAATATTGATATATCTGCGCGGAGTTTATAGTTAGAATTCCAGAGGGAACATTATAAAACTGGGTAATTAGAACATTTGCATTTTGCGTTTGGTTTACAGTGATATCCATTTCATTTAGACTTAAAGAGGAATTAGCACCGAAACTTGGGCTAGAGAAATTCAATACAGAAATGGCTTGTGGAGTTAATGTTAGAGACCAAACATATTGCTGAAATGTCGCAGGAGTAGAAGCGGGGCCTAAGGCATTTGGTCCTAAAGAGGAGGAAGAACTGTTTGTTGATGATGAAGTTGTCGTTGTTGTTTGCGAAGTATTTCCAGTAATATTAGCAGACAAATATCCGATAATATAAGCAAAGTAGTTAGCATTCGAAAAATTTCCAGCTAAATTTCCTTGAGAAAGAGAAGCACCAACAGAAAAGTTACTCGAACCCCAACCTGAAGCTGAAACCCCACTAATAAAAAAAGATAAAGTAGTCAAGATTACTAAAATAAAAATGCATTTTTTGTCCATTGAAAAAAGTGTTTAGCCAATTTATCCGAATGTTAGATTTACAGCTATTCCTGTTGAATTACACCAATATAATCCCGAATTGTTTACTTGAAGAGTACGACCAAATGCGGCATTGCAAGTTATAACATTTGCACCTTGCGAGGTTATATTTAACACCATTCCGACTGTAACGACAGTAACATTTGTATTATTCCCTGCAGTAGCCGGATATCCTGTTGCATTCATTTGATTTACAGAGATATAAGTAGCTCCCGTAGAATTATAGACACTAAAACCGCTTTGATTTACCGGCAATGTAAAGTTTACTTGTCCTATTACATTCAAGGTATTTTGTGGGAAAGATGTATTTATCCCTATAAATCCAGAAGTGGAATTTGAGAAGAATATATTTGAGATATTGACTTCATTTGTTCCAGCAAATCTTCCTATAGTAAACAATGAAGAAAGAGGAGCATTAGCAGGATTAATGCTAGAATTCATATATATCCAGAAGTTAGTCGAATTAGCATAAGTCGAATTTGTTATATTTACTAATCCAGTTAGATTTAAATTATTCGCAGCGGTACTATTTACTAAAAAGGAATTATTAGTAGTATATAGATAACTCTTTGTTAAGTTATATGCTGCACCTAACCAGATTGTTGTTGCATTAATATTAATTGCAGAGATATTATTAGTAACGGTTAGATTGCTTATTGATACATTACTTGCGGAAAGATTACCGGTCGTAGTGAAGTTACCTGAGCCATTATAGTTATTTGCTCCGAAAAGATATGTTGCAAATGTTCCGTTAGTAGCATTACCGACTGCTAATGTTAAATTTAATCCGCCTGAGAAAACTGTTTGTCCTGTTATGTTACTTGCAGAAATATTTCCAAGGGTAGTGAAGTTACCTGAGCCATTATAGTTATTTGCTCCGAAAAGATATGTTGCAAATGTTCCGTTAGTAGCATTACCGACTGCTAATGTTAAATTTAATCCGCCTGAGAAAACCGTAACAGCTGTTAAGTTATTGATAGTCAAATTGCTTGTTACATTTATATTATTACCCAAAATATCTCCTACGGGTGAAGAAAAAACTTGCCTGGCAACAACGCTTCCAGTCATATTGGTGAAGTTTAAGAATTGACCATTGATTGCATAACTCTTGTAATAAGATTGACTAAAGTTTAATAGAAGAAGATTTGTACTATTTGTTCCCAATAACACGGACCATTGACCATTGTTGATTGCATTTGTAAAATTTTCACTATAAATTAAATTTCCACTGGTGAGATTATCCCAAATTTGGACCATCAAATTTCCACCGCTTACTGCACTTCCATTTGTTATATAGGTAACATTTGTTCCTTGATCTGAAAGAATTACACTACTAGCTGCTGACACCCAAGTTAAAGCCAAAAAAATAAAAATAAAGCTAAAAGCTACTAAAAAATACGTCCTCTTTTTAACAGTCATAAACAAGTTAAGAACTTTGTATTTAAAAATATATCGAAAAAATATATCGAAAATTAAAATCTTAATACTTACTAAGAAAATATTATAAAACTATTCTTTATCGTTATATAATGCCCGGATGGCACAATGGTAATGCGCGAGTCTCGAAAACTCGTTTCCTAACGGATTTCCCAGTTCGATTCTGGGTCCGGGCGTTAATCGCAAAACATTTATTAGTTCTTTTATTCTAATCCAGAGATGAATAGGGGTGATGATTCAAAGAATGTAATTCTCACTGGAACTGCAAGTCTCTTCAATGATTTAGGAAGCGAGATGATTGCAGCAATTCTTCCTTTTTATATAACTGCCCTTGGCGGCGGTGGAATTGTCGTCGGTTTGCTGAGCGGATTGAGAGAGGGAGTTGGGGATTTATTCAATGTTATTGGAGGATGGATATCGGACAGGATTGGAAAAAGGAAGTTCCTTGTATTTTTGGGATATTTAATATCTACAGTCTTCAGATTTTTATTAGGAATAGCAAATTCATATCAGCAAGTTCTTGCACTGGTTGGTTCTGAAAGGATTGGAAAAATGAGGGATGCACCACGTGATGCAATAATAGCCAAATCATCCAATAAGAAAGGCAAAGATTTCGGGATTCAGCAGATGATGGATACATCGGGGGCAGTCTTGGGAACAATTCTGGCTCTGTTCTTCTTCTGGAAATTAAACTTAGGTTTTCAGTATATTATTTTAATTGCATCAATAATCGCTGTTGGTTCAATAATTCCAATATTATTTGTGAAGGATTACAAATCAAGGGGAATAAAGAAGAGTCTTTTTGCAGGAGCAAGATCCCTGAATAAACATCTGAAGTATTTCTTTTTCGTGGCGGGCTTTTTTACTTTGGGAAACTTTGGTATGTACATGTTTTTGTTATTAAGGGCAAAAGAAGTCAGCGGAAGTGTCGTAATTCCTTTGGCTTTGTATGTAGTTTTCAATTTGGTTTATGCCCTGATGAATGTTCCTTTCGGAAAATTGTCTGATAGAATAGGACGGAAGAAAGTTCTTTTCTTAGGTTATTCTTTATTTTTAGTGATCAGTCTCGGATTGATATTTATTACTAACATTGTTTACCTTGGGATTCTGTTTGCTCTCTATGGATTAGTATATGCGATTACTTATTCAAATCAAAGAGCCCTCGTAGGCGATCTGTCCGGAAGAATGAAAGGGAACAGCATTTGGCATATACTACTTCATTATCGGATTTGCAAGCATTGCAGGTGGATTGATTGCAGGAGCGTTATGGAATATAAGTTATAGTGCCATGTTCGCATTTGTATCTGTTATAGCGTTTTTTTCAATAATCTTTTTGATTTTTGTAAAAGAAAAACTTAACACTAATAAAGTTTAAATAAATCGCTGAATAAGTAATCAAAAGAAGATGATAGTAAAAGTTTATTCAACGCCTACATGTCCCTGGTGCGCTAAGGTAAAAGAGTTTCTGAAAGAGAATCATGTTAAGTTTGAAGATATAGATGTTTCTAAAAACACGAAGGCAGCCGATGAGATGGTAAAAAAATCAGGGCAAATGGGCGTTCCGGTCATCGATGCCGATGGAGAAATCATAATAGGGTTCGATGAGAAAAAATTAAAGCGCATTGTCAAATCTAAATAATGATTGAATATGATCTTTTAATTTTAGGTGCGGGTGGAACAGGTTTAGCATCTGCAATGTATGCTGCCCGGCTCGGGTTGAAAACATTAGTTCTCGGAGCAAGTTATGGTTCTGAACTTCCAATTGGTGGTGTTATCACAACAACAGATTCAGTCGAAAATTTTCCAGGGTTTACAAAAATATCGGGGGTTGAGTTGGCTAAGAATATAGAAGGGCAAGCAAGAAGTTATAAGTTAGTTACAATAAAAGAAGAAAAGGCGCTAGAGGTCAAGAAAAATAGAAATAATTTTTATGTGAAGACAAATAGAGGGAATTATAATGCGAAAACAATCTTATTTGCTACAGGAACTAAATGGAGAAAATTGGAAGTTCCAGGCGCTAAGGAATTTGAAAGACGGGGGGTTCATTATTGCGCTTTATGCGACGGACCTTTATTCAGAAATAAAATAATTTCAGTCGTAGGGGGCAGCGATTCTGCGGTAAAAGAGGCTTTGGTCCTCTCTCGATATGCAAAAAAAGTCTGTATTATCGCGCGAAGTACTATACATCCAGAAACAATAAATCTTGAAAGACTAAAGCAGAACAGGAAAATTGAAATTTTGACAAATACGAATATCAAAGAAATAAAAGGAGAAGGCGTTGTAAAAAGTATTTTATTGGATAAGCCATACAAGGGAAAGAAAGAAATGAAAATTGATGGGGTTTTTGTTGCAATCGGGCATGTTCCAATTTCCGAATTAGCAAAACCATTAGGAGTAAAATTGAATAAAGAGGGAGAGATAAAAATAAATCATGAAACATCAGAGACAAATATTAAAGGAATTTTTGCAGCCGGCGATGTTACCGACAAAAAATTCAAGCAGTTAATAACGGGAGTCTCAAATGGATGCACGGCCGCTTATTATGCTTATGAGTATATAATGAAAAATAAAGCTGCAATTAATTAATTTGCAGAAACAAAGTAAACGGTACCTGTTCTATCCGCGAATGAATTATAATGAGAAGGTATTGTTATTACATATTGCCCAATAGCGCCGGTCATATCTGTAAGGTAGATATCAATTACATTATTATCTCGGATAGAAGCTACATTAACTTGGGGGCTGATAAGTTCTTCAAGAGAATCAAGTGCTGTTTTTCTGATTTCATCTGGGATGCCCATAACAATCAAAGCGCATAAACCAGAGACTCTTCTATAAAAATCTTCATCATTCTCCAATCTTTTTTTTAGAGATAAGGGACAAAAATATTCAGATGACTCCGGACCCATAAAGAAACTAAGTCTAGATATTTTTATTGTTTTATGTGCTATAAGTATAATATTAAAATCCAAGCTTTTCTTTCACAAGAATTAATGTTGTTCTGTTCGGAATTTTTTCATACTCAATGATAACCCATTTCCCGAGCGTGCTTCCCATACCATAAACTTTTTTTGCCCGGGCACTTTCCATAGGGAATACATATTCCCTGACTCTTTCCATAGCCTCATTCAGGCTGTTTGTTATTTTCTGAGTTCCAGCGACAAGAATAAGATTCTTTGCCGCAAAAGGATATGCAGTCACCCTTGAACCAGAAGCATCGCATGCAACAAGTTCGCCTGTTTTTGAGATTGCATTAATGCTTCCCAAAAAGTAATCTGCAGTCACCATCTTCCTTCTCAAATCACTCTGCTTTACCGGATCTTTTTCCTTCAAGACTTCTTCATGAAGATTTTTCCAGCCATGGCTTCCTTTCATCAGATAGTCAACGAACCCTATCTCTGTAAGAGTAGCCGAAGAGCCATTAGCAATGCTTACTCCTTTTGGAATCAAATGCTTTACTTTCGCAAGGGCCTCTTCTTTATTGCTTACAACGAATACATTTATACCATGGGATTTTAATGAATCAACAGTTCTCGATAGATTGCTCTCAGAAGCTAATTTTGCCCAATTATGCTCATCCTCTTCCATTTTAATAATTCATCATCATTACT
>CAVZZS010000011.1:0-136960 GCA_963779925.1 uncultured Nanoarchaeota archaeon
GCTCAAGGATGGGGCTGCGGCGGATTAGGTTGTTGGCGGGGTAACTGCCCACCAAGCCGACGATCCGTAAGGGCTCTTAGCGGAGAGGCCCTGAGAGGGAGTCTGAGATACTATTCCTAGCCCTACGGGGTGCAGCAGCTGGGAATCTTCTGCAATACACGAAAGTGTGACAGAGCGAACCAGAGTGTTCCTCATTGAGGAACTTTTGCCAGATCTAAAAAGTCTGGCGAATAAGGACTGGGCAAGACTAGTGCCAGCCGCCGCGGTAATCCTAGCTGTCCAAGTCGCAACCATCTTTATTGGGTCTAAAACATCCGTAGCTTGTCTTAGTAAGTTCTTTGTGAAATCCTGTCTCTCAAGGTTAGGGCGTGCAAGAAATACTGCTTCGCTAGAGACTGGAAGACGTAAGAAGTACGTTTGAAGTAGCGGTTAAATGCGTTAATCTTAGACGGACTCACAACAGCGAAGGCATCTTACGAGGACGGATCTGACAGTGAGGGATGAAGGCCAGGGGCGCAAAACGGATTAGATACCCGTGTAGTCCTGGCAGTAAACACTGCTCACTAAACATCAGTACCTCTTCGCGAGGCATTGGTGCTTTAGGGAAGCCGAAGAGTGAGCTACCTGGGAAGTATAGTCGCAAGACCGAAACTTAAAGGAATTGGCGGGGAGACACTACAACGGGTGACGCGTGCGGTTCAATTAGATTCTACACCGTGAACCTCACCAGGACCGACAGCAGAATGAAGGTCAGTCTGAAGGGCTTACCTGACACGCTGAGAGGAGTTGCATGGCCGACGTCAGCCTGTGCCGTGAGGTGACCTGTTAAATCAGGTAACAGGCAAGACCCGCGTGTATATTTACCTAGTGTACAATATACAGACTGCCATGGTAACATGGAGGAAAGTGCGGGCTACGTTAGGTGAGTACAGCCCTAATGCCCTGGGCAACACGGGCGCGTCAATGGTAGATACAATGAGATGCAACTCCGAAAGGAGAAGCTAATCCCTTAAAGTCTATCTCAGTCTAGATCGAGGGCTGAAACCCGCCCTCGTGACACTGGAATCCGTAGTAATCGGGTGTTAGCAGCGCCCGGTGAATAAGTCACTGTCTCTTGCACACACTGCCCGTCAAACCAACCAAGTTGTGTTAAGATGAAACTCTTCGGAGGAGAATCCTAGCACGGTGAGGTAGGTTAAGTCGTCACAAGGTATCTGTAGGGGAACCTGCAGATGGATCACCTCCTAAAATTTTTAACGAGAATTATGCTAATCCGTGTTCCTACATGCTTTAGATTTTAGAGTTAAAGTAAAAACTTTAAAAACTACAGAGCCGAGAATAAATCGAGGGCCTGTAGTCCAACGGCAGAATACCTCGTTTGCACCGAGGAGTTCCGGGTTCGATTCCCGGCAGGTCCATTCTTTCTGGATGGATAAAATAAAATGACAACACAAACATTAGAAGACAAAGCGAAAATATTGAAAGAATTAAGACTAGTCGTGACTACCAGAAGATTAGCAGGCTGCATCATGCACGATGTGCAGAGAAATGATGATGAGACCTCAAATTTTTTCAATCAAAAGGCAGAAGAAATGATGAAGACAAATATGGATTATCTAAACAATAATAGCGACTGCGTGTACATTGTACAAAGAGTTGCAACAGGATATTAAAAATGAAAACAGGAAATTTGCTTGGAAGACTGTTTAATAGACAAACAGGAGAATTGGAAGTTGTTACAGTGAGAACTCCCGAAGGAAGATATGATCATCATTCCTCTATTTTAGGAAATGTGCAATTCTCAATGGCAGAAATAGAAGAACTAGAAAGAAAGAATATTTCACAATATGAACTTGATATGATGGAATTAAGAAATAGCACTCATCTTTCAGTAGAAAATGTAAGATCTTTTGTTGTTCAAGATAATCAAGCGGGAAGAAAAGTAGTAACTTATGCCACTTACTGCATAAAAGAAGCAGAACAAAACAGATCATTCGTGCCAGATACTGGAGCCTGGTAATAACAATCACAAATCATACTCATTAAGTTGAGATGGTGCATCGATTCGTCGGTGTATCATGTTGAGAACCCCGGTGTAACAATCGGGTAATATTCAATGAGACAAGTACTCAACTCACATAGCTAGAGCATAATTGAATATAATGCAAAATAACTATACTGTTAGATGGATAGCTTGGTTTTGGAATTGATGAAGGACGTGGCAAGCTGCGATAAGCCGGGGCGAGCTGCATGCAAGCTTTGAACCCTGGATTTCCGAATCACTCAGAGATGAGAAACTACGCCGGGAATTGAAACATCTTAGTACCGGCAGGAAGAGAAAATAAATAATGATGTCTTGATTAGCAGCGAGCGAAAGAGACCAAGGGCAAACTGAATCTCCTTTTGAAAAGAAGGCAGAGATGTGGTGAGCATAAATTCCTAAGTTGCACAGTCAAACTTTTCTGGAAAGAAAGGCCTTAGAAGGTGACAGCCCTGTAGATCAACGCAATATGGAGTTGCTCAAAGAGTAGGGCTTCCTGGATTGGGAGTCTGAATACAGCAGAATTAACTGCTAACCCTAAATAGAACCAAAGTCCGATAGCGCACTAGTACCGCGAGGGAAAGCTGAAAAGAACTCTTAACAGAGTGTGAAAAGATTTGAAATCTAACAGTTACAGATTGATACTGCCCTCTCCGCAAGGAAGAGAGTTGTATCGTACGTTTTGAAGAACGGGCCAGGGAGTTTTTTGACATGGCGAGGCTAATCCTTTATGAGGAGTAACCGAAGCGAAAGCAAGTCTGAAAGGGCGCTAGTCATGTTGGGAAGACCTGAAGCCAGATGATCTATTCATGGGTAGGATGAAGTCTCTCGAAAGGGGGATGGAGGTCCGAACCGGTGTTACGTACATATACTTGGATGACCTGTGAATAGGGGTGAAAAGCCTATCTAACTCGGCGATGGCTGGTTCCTGCTGAAATATGCCTTCGTATAGTCGTATCTAGTTTGCCAGCGGTGTATAGTACGGATAAAGTTCGCAGGAGCATTTGCTTACGGAACTTTTTCCAACTCGGAAGCTGTTGGCTGCATACGATATGAAACAGGGGCGGTGCGTAAGGTATCGTTCCGAAAGGGGAATAACCCAGACCAAAGTTAAGGTCCCTAAATTTATGCTAAGTGTAATCAAAAGGTGTCTTGAACCCGAGACAGTGGGGATGTAAGCTCAGAAGCAGCTACCATTTAAAGAAAGCGTAACAGCTCACCCATCGAGGCTCAGGGCCCTGAAAATGGACGGGGCTAAGCATAATACCGAGACTTCGGCGGCATCTCATGAGATGTTCGAGTAAGCAGGCGTGTTTATTGCGCAGAAGCTTTTCCGAGAGGAAGAGTGGAGCGATAAGCAATGAGAATCCTGGCAATAGTAAGTAGTGACTTTGCTGAAAACGCAAAGTGTCGTAAGAGCAAGGTTTCCTTGGCAATATATGTTAGCCAAGGGTTAGTCAGTTCCTAAGTTGTACCTTAACTGCGTATGACGATGGAAAATATGTTAATATTCATATACTAGCTGAATTTTCTGTAATGAACCGCTTCGGGATAAGCGAGTACTCGAGAGAGTGCTTGGGCGAAGAAATGCAGGGAGCGTAATGCTAAGATCTGCAAGAACTCGTTTGACAAAATCGCTGATTCCTGGAGCCAGTGAAAAATTCATTGCTAAACGAATTCTGCTAACTGTACCCACAACCGGCACTGGTGCTCTGGCTTAATAGGCTAAGACATGAAAGGTTAAACTGGTTAAGGGAATTCGGCAATTTAGCCCCATAACTTCGGTTTAAGGGGTGTCTATCTTTGTCCGCAAGGAGCATCGATAGATCACAGTAACAAGGATGGCCCGACTGTTTACCAAAAACGTAGCTGAGTGCTAAGCCGAAAGGCTGTATATACTCGGTGAGACCTGCCCAGTGGTGGTGTGTAAAACTTTCTTTCAAGGGAGCTAAGCCCCATCAAACGGCGGGGGTAACTATGACCCTCTTAAGGTTGAACATAGGTATGAACTGCCTTACATTATGAAAATAATGCTCAAGGGAATAGTTAGGTAAACACATGAATTAAACCAAATGAGAAAATCAAGCTATATGCTGGAACGTCCGAGAATATCTGGATACTTGAAAAAGTGAAAATTTCAGATTGCGGAAAATCAGCAGGGAAGATTTCTTAGTAATAAGAAAAACCCTCAGAGACTGAGCGCTTGAAATAATTTTAATAAATTATTAAGTTACAGTCCGATCTTTATCGCGAGATAAAGTTAACATTGAATGAGCGTAATACCTTGTCGTACGAATTACGACTTGCATGAATGGTTTAACGAGGTCGTCACTGTCCCTAATCAGAACCTTCCGAAAATACTGTGTGGCGAAAATGCCACGGACGCCTAGTGGGAAGCGAAGACCTTGTGGACCTTTACTGCAACTTGTTGTTGTGATTCTAGGGGGGATGCATAGAATAGGTAGGAGCGTCGAGACCGTCATTTCGGTGGCGGTGGAGCAACTGTGTAATACTACTCATCTTTTCTAGGATTGCTTACTCTTTATGGGGACAGCATCAGGCGGGCAGTTTGACTGGGGCGGTGCCCTGTCGAAAAGATATCGATAGGACCCAAAGACAAGCTCATCCGGCTTGGAAATCCGGAGCAGAGTGCGAAGGCAAAAGCTTGTCTGACTGTGTTTTGAAAAGCAAGAAACGCAGGGATGAAAGTCGGGCTTAGAGAACCCACGTGCTCTTTTAATGGGAGCCGTGTCTGATAGAAAAGGTACCCCAAGGATAACAGGCTTGTCGCCCCCGATAGTCCGTATTGACGGGGCGGTTTGGTACATCGCTGTCGGCTCTACCTATCCTAGCTGTGCAGTAGCAGCTAAGGGTGTCGGAGTTCACGCATTAAAAGGTATCGTTAGCTGGGTTAAGAACGTCGCGAGACAGTTTGTATGATATCTACTAGGTGTGTCGTTGAGTGAGTGGAACAAGCTTCTAGTACGAGAGGAACGGGGCTTGGGTGCCTCTGGTGTGCGGTTGTCAATGGCAGGCCGCGAAGCTACGCACTGACTGATAAGAGCTGAATGCATCTAAGCTCGAAGCAGACCGCAAAACGACTCAACAAAGGCCGTCAAAGAAGATGACGTCGATAGAACTGCTGTGTAAGATTCAAGCTTCGGCGAGAATTTCAGCACGCAGCTACTAAAAGCCTCAATTTTGTATTATGTTTTACTTATGCAATGTTGAGCAGAAATGCGAAGACACACTAGCTTATGAGTTGAGTACTTGTTGAATTTGTTTATTTTTCTAGAAAATTTATTATCTTTTTTTTAAAAAAGAAATGATTGCAATTATTATCGCAATAACTATTAAGAATATACCTAAATTAGTAAAACTTTGGACTATAGCTGTAGAAACTAAAGGGACAAGGGCCCTAAGGAAAATTATTCCAATTATTCCAATGATTATTGCCTTAAATAAATCCCCAAAATTTTTTAATTGTCCTTTTTTATCCATTTTTTTTCTCTCCTGCAATAGCCCCGGCAAGTGCACCGGCTAAAACTTTCAGTATATCATTAAATGTTGAAATTGCTTCCCCATTAGGACTTTTCTGAAACGTTACTACCACTAATAAAATCGCAATAATTATAATCAAGAAAAAGATTAATGTACTAACCTTAATATCTTTAATTTTCATTTTTATATACAGCTTAATTTCTTTTTAAGTTTTATTTTCTTCATTCTCCATTTGCATATTTCAAAAAATCTGTATCTTTTTTCAATATTTTAAGAGCTTTTTTAAAATCTAACTTATCAACTCCTTCATCTAATTCGTCAGAAATATTCTCATATAGATCACTATAATGTTTTTCATCAAGTTCCCATTTCCAATTAAATTTAGAATTTTTTATCTTAAGAGCTAATTCATCTTCGATATCTCCTTTTTTATTTTTTAATACTTCTTCAACTTCTTGAGGATTTTTCCATCTAAAAAGTTCCAAGAGTTCAGAAGTTTCGATAGATAATGCAAGTGCCAAATCTTTTATGTTATGAAATTGGTCCCAATCTCTTTCTTCACAGAATTTTTTAACTTTTTCTTTCAGTTCATGGATTTTTGCTTCTTTATCCATAACTTTTCCATTTATGGCTTACCTTTAAACTTTTCCCCTTCCAAACTCTTTTAAACTTCTCATTCTTTTCTCTATTATGAAGAGGTCTTCCCAGTTTTACTCGCGCTTCGGCATGTTTCTCGTGCCTGCGCTCGTTTTTTTGACATTAGCTATCGGATTGATATTAGAATTCGTATATGGATTGGTTTTAGCAGCCGAAATTATTCTTGTGTTTGGGATTGTATTGGGAAGTGTAGAAGTTTTAAGAGAAACAATTATTTATTTATTACACAAAAATTTCGCAATTGATTACATTGCAATTCTTGCGATAATCGCTTCAATGATTGCAAAACAATACATTGTCGGAAACGTTATTGTATTGATGATCTCCGGAGGAGGAGCATTGGAAAAATATGCGCAGCAAAAGGCAAAAAGCTCCCTGACAGCTTTGACAAACAGGATTCCCCATGAAGTTCTGGTTTGGTACAGCGAAACAATCACAAGAAAAATTCCAATTGATAAAATAAATGTTGGAGAAAAGATTTTCGTAAGGAAAGGAGAAGTAATTCCTCTTGACGGAATCCTGATATCAGATTATTCTCAGATTGATGAATCATCCCTTACCGGAGAGCCTTATTTCATTGACAAATTGAAAGGCGACAAAGTGAGAAGCGGAACAGTGAACATGGGCGCCTCAATTGTAATCAGCGTTTCCCGCGAGGACAAGAATTCGACTTACAGACAGATAATCAACATGGTAAGGAAAGCGCAGGAAGAAAAATCTCCCATGATAAGAATGACTCACAAATACAACTGGATTTTTACCGCAATTGCCTTAGTAATTTCTGCCGGCGCTTATCTGTATTGGCATAATTTCAACTACGTTCTTGCTGTTCTTGTAATCGCAACACCCTGCCCTTTGCTGTTAGCCACTCCTGTAGCTTTGATCGGGGGAATGGGGGCTGCCGCAAAGAAAAAGATTATTGTAAAAAATCTTGCAAGCATTGAATCTCTTTCAAGGACAGACACCTTGGTCTTTGATAAGACCGGAACAATAACTCTAGGAAAACCAGTTCTGAAGCATATCAATATCATAGATAAAAAATATGACAAAAGAGAAGCGCTCAGCATTGCAGAAGCGATTGAAAGGAATTCACTCCATCCTGTTGCGCATTCAATAATACAAGAGGCAAGGAAAGAAAGAGTAACCAGCTTGGTTGCATCCCGTGTTGAGGAAAAACCGGGTTCGCAGATTTCAGGCAATATAAGAAACAAAAGATACACTCTTGAAAGGGGAAAGGAATCTGACGCAGAAGACATTCATTTAAGAGAGGGAAACAAGGTCATCGCCGAATTCATCTTTGAAGATGTTCTTAAGGCAGATGCAAAACCAATAATAAAAAAACTGGAAAGCCAGGGAATGAAAGTTCATGTCTTCACGGGCGACAGGGAAATTGCAGCCAAGAAACTGAGAGAGGAGATTGACATGAATGTTGATGTCCAGTCCGAAATGTCCCCCGCTGACAAGCAGAAAGGAATAAAACTTTTACAAAAGAAAGGGAACAATATTGCAATGATCGGCGACGGAATAAATGATGCGCCTGCCCTTGCTCTTGCAGACGTCGGAATGGTTTTCAGCCATGAAGAGAATACAGCATCATCAGAAGCAGCAGACATCGTTTTCCTGGGAGGGGGTTTTTCAGAAGTCTATGACTCAATAAACATTTCACGAAAAACAATGAAAATCGCCAAGCAATCGCTCTTTGTGGGACTTGGCTTGAGCATTATAGGAATGGGTTTTGCGGCTGCAGGATTTATAGTTCCGATTGCCGGCGCAGTCTTGCAGGAAGCGATTGATGTTTCTGTAATATTAAATTCATTGAGAACTATCGGGATAAAGAGATAATCATTTCTCTCTACCAATTATAAGGCTGATTATGTTTATGATAATAAGAACGACAGCCAAAGCAATTGCATAATATATTCCCAAGAATTCTATCATAAAAACATTTAGAATAAGATAAAAATCAAGAATAATCACTTGGGAAATATTCCCAAAAATGCATTCCAATGTTTCTGGATACCATATCTGAGTATTGTAATATTTATGACTATAAGTTCCCATAAAAAAAGTATAATGGAATCCTGCCAATAATCCCAACAAGATTCTTTCACTCAGATTTTTCTTTTTGAGCCTTTTATAAGGATTATTAACTTTATACTTTCCTAGAGAAAGGGATTGCATTATTGCAATTACCACTGCAAAACCCATTGTTATAAAAAAAGCTGAAGAGAAAAATTTCCAATTTCTTATTGTAAAGAATAAATAAATAAGAGGGATACCAAAGAGAAAAATGACAATCAAATCCTGAATCAATTCCCCCTTAGTGCTTTTCTTCATATTAATTACAGGAATAATCTCTATTTAAAATCGTACTAACTATTTTTTATAAATCCAATCTTCTTCAAAACTTTCTTCGTATTCTTTCCAGGGAAAGGCATTTTCTCCTTCTCAAATTTCAGCGCGAGAGCATCGGCTTTCTTATAGGGATAATGCTTGTTCTTCATGAAATATTCTTCTGTTTCCTCGTGATGAATTATTGTCTGCCTGTATTTCTTTGAAACTCTTGGCTTGACTTCTACGGTATGCTCATTATGCTTGAATGGAAAGCCCAAGGATTTCGCAGCGAATTTATTCATCCCAACATATCCAGCCTTCGCCGATTCCTTGCTTAGTTTCGCAACTTTGTATTTTGTCATGTTCTCTTTTTTACTCTGACATAAAACAAATCCAATTTTTAAATTTTTCAATAAATTTAAAAACATCAATAGACAATATCAAATTATGAAAGTGGGATTACTGATTATAGGCGCCTTGATTTTATTAGCTTCTTACTTTATTCTTCCAGGCTTAACGACAGTCACTTATGTAATCTATGGCGGCTATATCATCGGCGCTCTTCTTGTTCTGGCCGGACTTTTCGGAAAGAAAAGATTTTGATATCGCAGTTTAATCCTTACGAGCTGTTTGTAGAATTCGTCACATTTGTCGAATTAGATTTTATGTTGCTCGAGATCGAGAAATTTCCGATCAGAGTAAAACTGTCCGGATAAATCAATGTCTTATTATTCTCAGTGATGTTTGCGCTCGCTGCACTTTGGACAAAAATGCTCCCGTTAAGGGCATAACACTGAAGCAGGCTTGTCTGGTTGCTCTGGTTTATCGCATATCCCGCATCAGAGCAGGACTGAAAATCAACAACCTGGTATTTTATCTGCCCCGACTCGAATTTTATGCATGACAAATATGTTCCGTTCCATGCATATCCTTCAATGCATCCATGGTCATCCCTTCCGTTTTTTACCGAGAATCCCTGAATGGGCGGCTGCCTTGAATAGATGACAAAATAGAACAGGAACCCCGCAATCATTAATGTTACAAAAGCAATTAAGGTAACAACTCTTTTTACTTCCATAAAAGTCAAAATAACTGCCTGTATTAAAACTTTATGCGTCCAAAATGTATATTTTAAAATAAAAAAAATAAAAGATTATTTGTGCGTTTATTTTTTCTTTTTCTTGCTCATCATCATAAATGCGCTTATAATCATCCATAAAGCGCCCAGCCCCACTAAGACATAAACCACACTTGAAACCGTTGATCCGGCTCCAAAGATTGCATCTACAAGGTTAAAGTTCAAAGCGCCCCATAAACCCCAGTTAAGGCCGCCTACAACAACCAAAATCCATGCAACCCAGTCGAGAGCATTCATCTTCATTCCGCACCTCCTTTTTGATTTATAATCATGATCAATATATCCCCATGAAAGCGATAATGTAATTCAGTATTCCCGCAAAGACAATCCAGAGCGCATAAGGTATGAGAATATATGCCGAAGCCTTCCTGATTTTGTAAGTCATAAAAATCATCACAAATATCGAAGCTTCCAATGCCAGTAATTCATAGAATGAGACAACAGGAGAGCGGAGCGTAAAGAACAGATAGCTCCATAGAATATTTAGAAGCAGGTTGATTCCGAATACAATCACGATTTTCACTTTATTCCTCCTGCTTTCTTTCCTATTCTTTGTTTTTGCAGTCCAGGACATGTAAATTGAGCCTGCAATGAATAAAAACAGTATATTCCAGACAATAGGGAAGACCCAGTTTGGAGGAGTTATTGAAGGCCTTATTGAATTATACCAGGGGGAAGTGACTGATGTTGAGAACAAACTTCCGATAAATGCAACTAAGTAGACCACAAACAGGCTAAGAACTAAAGCCCTTACATTCACCCTTTTCATTGCCTATATTATACGTTTGTCCTTTATAAATTTTTAATATCATAAAGCTTAAAAATGCGCCAAAGTTTCCCAATATTAAGTTGGGAAGTTGACTTTCGGAACTTTGGCATTAAAATGCCGGGAAATCTAACAGATGATTTCTAAGTTTTGAGGAAGGTCCGTCCATCCCGGAAGAATGAAAGTTCTTTCGATCATCTCCTAAAGAGATGTGCTGTCTTTCGAAAGGAAGAGTGCCGCGAGGTACAGCTCCAGAACAGAAACGCCACAGCTTCAGCAGAGTAATGAGTCATGCGAGGAACTTCGAAGCTGAAGATTTGATGAAACGGCTGACTCGGCAGATGCAAGGCTTAATGCCGCGCAGTTGAATGTCAATACGTTCCGTTCGCGAAAGCGAGGAACGACAGAAGGCGGCCTATTCCCAACTTATTTTCTTAAATGTGATTCAAGAGCATCATTAAAGCTTGCCCTGCAAATCCCGCAACAATCGGAACAGCAAGATTATCATCAACTGGCTTCAGGGCTACTTCTACAAATGTCGCTGTCAATGCCATAACAAGAATAATCGGAATATTGTTCAAGAAAATGAATCCTAATGCAAGATCAATGGCAAATTCTGATAAAACCCCTTCCCATGAGGCCTTCAGGCCATCTATCTTATGCGTTCCAATCCTTCCGATTATTGCTGAAGCTGTATCCCCGAATATCATCATCAGGATGGCCGTTACAGCGATGTTGAAATCAAATACTGCAAATGCGATTATAACTCCAATTAAAAGATAAATGCTTCCTGAAAAGGAATTTTTTTCATTTTCTCTATAGATATGATGAAATAAGGGAATCTGAAGGCTGCATTTCATTTTCAGAAATTCAAGGAAAGACAGGAAAATCAGAATTAATGTAAGAGTTAAAAGGGCAGCTTTTTGGCTGAAAAAACTTTCAATGAGATAATAAATTAAAATGTAGACTACAGACAGAATATGAACTAATTTTCTCTTCACTTCAAAAATCAAATCTTCCATATTACTTTTCCTGTAACAGGATTTTTAAAACTAGTGAAACAGAATATCAAACAAAAGATTTATAGATATTAATTCTGAGTTTATATTGGGAACGTAGCTCAGCGGGAGAGCACATGACTGAAGCTCATGGTGTGCGGGGTCCGACTCCCCGCGTTCCCATTTGTAAATATTTAAAAACAGGGCTGGATTAATACTGGATAACATGGCTAGGGAAAAAAGAAGCAAAAAAGAGTATCATTCTTCACAAGAAGGATTTGGAATTGCGGGATTTATCCTCTCTATCATCAGCATAATCCTGGCAGGCGGATACGGAATTATCCTTGCTATACTCTCCCTCATACTCTGCATGAGACAGCAAAAGAAGCATCCAATGCGACTTGCAAAAGCAGGGATAATAATAAGCATTATCGGAATAATATTCAGCATCATTTCCATCATAATCATGGTTTTCTTAGGTCCGTCATTACAGCAACTTGGAGTAAGCACTTTACCTTAAAATGAGTTTCAAGAACAAAAAAGGGGCGTTAGAGATGAGCATGACAACGATTGTAACAATCGTTCTTATCGTAGTTACCCTTGTCTTAGCTTTGGTCTTAATCAGGACTATTTTCACAAGCAGCACAAATGCCATAGACCAAGTCAATACTGCTATTCAGGATCAGATAAATAACTTATTCACATCAGAAGGAGGAAATCTCCAAGTTTACCCTGCCTCAAGGCAAATAAATATTAACAGAGGCGATACTCCAAAGGGATTTGGATTTTCTATAAAGAATCCGGAAATAGCTACTGCAACTTTCACATACAGCGTCTCTGCCGGAGATGTTCATAACTGCGGAGCCAACTTCACAACAGATCAGGCAAACGCCTATGTATTGGGAAATTCAGGAACTATCAGCGTCGGCCCTGGAGCAATACTTAACCCATACATACTTGTTAAATTCACTGTACCAAGCTCGGCTATTCCATGCACAATAATCTACAATCTGAATGTTGTTGAGACAAGCCCAAACAACAATGCATTCCCTACTAATATCTTTGTAACAATCCAGTAGATGACTTAAATTTTTAAATTCGCTCTTCTTCTAGGATTCATGCTTAAAGTATACAATACTCTCGCAAGAAAAAAAGAAAATTTCAAGCCCATACATGATAAGAAAATAAAGATTTTTGTCTGTGGCCCGACTGTTTTCGATTCTTCCCATATCGGCCATGCAAAAACATACATTCAATTTGATGTTATTGTAAAATATCTTAGATGGCTTGGATATGATGTTTTCTATCTCGAGAACATAACGGACATAGACGACAAAATAATAAACAGGGCCAGAGAGAGAAATGAAAGCCCTGCAAAACTTGCCAGAAGATTTGAAAATGAATTTCTGGAAGACATGAAAAGCCTGGGGGTTGACAGCGTTAACAAATACGCCCGGGCGACAGATTACATTGAAGAAATAAAAAGCCAGGTCAGGCGGCTGATAGAAAAGGGCTATGCTTACAAAATCAATGATGGATACTATTTTGATCTGTCAAAAGACCCAGATTATGGAAAGCTTGCCAAAAGAAAATTCGAAGAGGCGGAGGATGCTGTTTCAAGGATAGACGAAAATAAAGAAAAAAGAAACAAAGGAGATTTTTGCCTGTGGAAGTTCCACAAAGAAGGCGAGCCTTTTTGGGAGAGCGAATTCGGAAAAGGAAGACCTGGATGGCATATAGAAGATACAGCAATAACTGAAAAAGAATTCGGGCCGCAATATGACATTCACGGCGGAGGAATTGACCTGATTTTCCCGCATCATGAAGCGGAAATCGCGCAGATGGAATCAATTTCTGGAAAGAAACCGCTGGTGAGATATTGGATTCATACAGCATTCCTTAAAATAGACAAGGAAAAAATGAGCAAGTCCTTGAAAAATTTCCTAACGATAAAAGAAGTCTTGGAAAAATATGACCCCAAAGTCCTGAGATTTCTGTTTGCATCTAGCTATCACAGAACGCCTATAGATTTTTCTTTCAAAAAACTTGATCAGTCAAAAAATGCCCTTGAGAGATTGAATGAATTCGCGAAGAAGCTCAAAAACAGCAAAGACAAAGACGATATGAAATTGATTGAAAAAACAAAAGACAAATTCAAGAAGGCAATGGATGATGATTTTGATTGTTCAAAAGCATTCCAGGTTATTTTCGATTTTGTAAAATCGGTAAACAAGAATGGCGGCGGAAAGAAGAGCTATGAATTCATAAAAGATATCGACAAAATCTTTAATGTTCTGAATTTTGAGGAAATCTCTGTCCCTGAAAAAATAAAAGAGCTGTCGAAGGAACGTGAAAAAGCCAGGCATGAAAAGAATTTCAAGAAGGCTGATGAGATCAGGGAAAAAATCAGAAAAGAAGGATATATCATAGAAGACTCGGAAAACGGCCAGATAATAAAGAAAATTTAATAAAAAAATGGAACAATATAGAAAATCTGTTTTTATCGTTGTCTACATGCAAGAGAACAATAAGATAAAATATCTTGTTCTGAAAAGGAAATTGCATTGGAAAGGGTGGGAATTTCCTAAAGAGGGCATAGAGAAAAATGAAGAAGAGGGAGAAGCTGCAAGAAGAGGCGTCAGAGAAGAAACAGGCTTGAGCATCAAAGGCCAAGTAAGAAAACTTGAAATGCATGGAAAATACAACTACAAAAAGGAATACAGCGACAGGCCGGGATTTATCGGGCAGACTTTTTCCTTGTATGCTGCTGAAGTTGTCAGGGGAAAAATAAAGTTGGACGAGCATGAGCATTCAACTTATGAATGGCTTGATTTTGATGATGCCTTAGAAAGATTGACATGGAAAAATCAGAAGAGATGCCTTGAACTCGTGAATTCTTCCTTGGAATATAAAAATTTCAGAAGGATCGTAACAAAAAATGGGATTTTAATTCTTGGAGGAAAAGATGAAGACAGCAATGATGATTTAGTGGAACAGTCAAAACCTGATGAATATGTCCTGCATACTGTTGCAGCGGGAAGCCCGTTTGTAAATATCAAGGGCGATGCAGACAAGGAAGACATAAAAGAAGCCGCAATATTCTGCGCAAAATACAGCAGAGACTGGAAAGAGCACAAAAAAGATATTGAAGTTAATCTTTTCAAAAGAAGAGACATGTATAAAGGCTCAGGAATGAATGCCGGCACGTGGGGTGTTAAGAAATTTGAAACAATCAAAGTAAAAAGACGAGATATCGAAAGATTCAATGCGCCAGCTGGGAATTGAACCCTGTTCAAATTGTATACTATTACTCTTCATGGAGAAAAGGCTAAAAAGCTGATGTTATCTATTAAACCGAGAAATTTAAACAAAACTTTGCGGCAATAATATAATGGTCGTATGTCGGCTTCCCAAGCCGAAAACCCGGGTTCGATCCCCGGTTGCCGCATATCCTTACTTTATAATAATTAATTTAAAGCTTATCATTATAAAATTTTATGGCAAAAGACATAGAAAGGCAAGTCCGATACAATTCATTCCGATCTCAGAGAAATCGCCAAAGAATTGAATGGTATTTCTTGATAATAAATGACAACAGCGGAATAAAAGAAGCCCTTACCAGAATCGGCGCAACGTTCTCTAACTTGCCCGAAGAATATACAGGACTCGAAGGAACGGTCCATAGAACAAAACTCAGATATAAACTGGTTCATTTCGAATCAGACAGGAGAGCAACAGATTTATACAAAGTTTACAGAAAGATGGTAAGGGATTCAGAACTTTACGACAGGCAGAAAGACGGCGCGGGACTGCTCAAATATATTGTTTCCCTATTCGGCGAATCTTAGAAAGCTCTAATTTTTAAAAGACAATTTCTTCTTTTTTTAATGATAAGCCAATCTGAAATACAAATAGGAAAAAATGGAGTAACTGAAAATTTCATAAATAGTCTCAAAAACAACTTCAAAACCCATATCAATGTGAGAATTTCCGTATTAAAGAGCTCCGGGCGAGACAGGGAAAAAATCAAGGAAATGGCGGAGCAAATCCGGGAAAAGCTCGGGAATAATTATACAGCCAAAATCATCGGATTCACGATAATTCTGAAGAAGTGGAGAAAGCCAGTCAGACAAGAATAGTATTTTCTTATATCAAAGAAGTTATAAATAGAAAAAATTAATGCTAAGTCCTATGAGAAGGACCGTAGAAGACATACTGAATAATTTACCTAATCTACCGGGATCTTATACTATCCATGTAATTCATGTGGATTTTGATAAGGAATTCAGGAAAGACACGCCCCTTTATGAAGAAATCAGGAGGGTATTCTCCGAGATAAGCAAAAATCCTCTTCTCGGCAAGCCATTAAGGCATGATTTGAAAAATAAACGCCGGGTACCTCTGCGGCATCATAGCTATGTTCTGGTTTATAGCATAGATAAAGAAACCCAGACAGTAACAATAGAAAATTATGATTCACATGATGGAGTATATGGGAATCATTATCATAGAAGATAAATTTATAAATCACTCTTCTTAATGAATTTCAGCTAAACGGCTTAGGCCTATCTAGTTCCGCGAGGAACGGCTAAACAAATGGAAAAAAATCCTGTTTACGACACAGATGTGCAGATATATAATATTAAATTAGCAGAAGCCCTCAAAGAAATCCCTGAATACAAAGAGCCAGAATGGGTCAAATTCGTAAAATCGGGAAATGCAAAAAAGAGGCCGATTGAAGATGTAAATTTCTGGTATAAAAGGGCAGCAAGCATTCTCAGGCAGATTTACAAAAAGAAAATCGTCGGAGTCAACAGATTAAGAACTAGATATGGAAGCAGAAAATCAAGAGGGTACAAACCCGAAGAATTCAGAAAATCCGGCGGCAAAATCATCAGAACAATTTTGCAGCAATCAGATAGGGCAGGATTCACGGAAATCGCAAAAACAGTCAAGGGAGTAAAAAGCAAAAAGCCCGGAAGACAGCTGACTGAAAAAGGAAAGAAATTCATGGAGAGCATAAAATGGGAATAAAGAATTTCGATAAAAAAATAAAATTAATGAAGAAAGGCAGACAGACCAAATGGGCTCCTATCTGGGTAGTATTAAAGAAATACGGCACTGGAAAAAGAGTGCATCCTTCAGCTGTAACAAAATACAGAAGATCATGGAGAAGAACCAAGCTTCATATCAAACCAAGAAAACAAAGAAAGTCGCATATGGGATAAATGGCCGAAATAAAAGCAGACAAGCTTGAAAGAGAATATGTAATTCCTCTTAGAATCAAATGGAAGCGTGTCCCAAGATACAAAAAAGCAAACAGAGCCGTAAAAGCCATAAAAGAATTTCTGGTACAGCACATGAAAATAAGAGATAGAGATCTGAACAAAATCAAAGTCGATAAATTCCTGAACGAATTCGTATGGTTCAGAGGAATAAAAAACCCCCCTGCAAAAATAAAAGTAAAGGCAATAAAAGAAGGAGAGATCGTAAGAGTAGAACTTTCCGAACTTCCCAAAGATTTGAAATTCAAGAAAGCAAGGCTAGAAAGAAGAGACAAAAAAGCAAAGGAAATTGCCGAAAAGAAAAAGTCCACAATTGAAAAGCTGAAGGAAGCAAGGGAGCATAAAGAAGAAGAAAACAAGACCCAGGAAACTTCCGAAGAGGCAAAGGAAAAAGAAGAAAAGAAAGAAGCAAATGTAGAAGCAACTGAAAAGCTGGAAAAAGAAATGGCAAAAGAAGAAAAGCACATTACCAAGCCTAAATCTCCAAAGCAGGTAAAGAATGACAGAGTAGGCTATAATCAGTCTTCGAGAGGAAAGTAATTATTTCAAAATTTTTCCTGTTTCCTTATACCATAGATACAAATCAAGCTCTCCGAGATTAGTGCCTGTCTTTTTCGCTACTTGCTTCAATAAATCTTCTATTTCAATATATTTTTTTGGAGAAAGAGTTTTGGGCTTTTCTATTAATCCGTACTTTTCCAACAAATCCAAGATATGAAAATCAATTATTGCAATATTTTTGTACCCTATATTCCTCAGGAAGTGGCTTGCCTCTTTCATTCCTAGACCTTTTACATTATTTGCCAGCCAATTTCTTGCATCTGCTTCATATTCAAATTTGCCCAGAATTTCTTTGATGCTATTATGATATTTTCTGGCTTCAAAAATGAATTTTGCCCTCATATTAGGGAATCTGTGCCCCAATTCTGAAAGTCTCTTTGCAAGCTCCGCTTCGGACAAATCAGAAAATCCATCTCCAATCTCTTTCTGGATTTTTATGCCGCCATGCGCACTGAAATTAGCCGTAAGCAGGCAGAAGCACAGCTCCTTGAAGATTTCGTCATCGCCTTTTTTTCCAAGTTCGGAGAATTCTTTCATCCTATTTTCTATAATGGCCCTTACTTCTGATTTCTTCAATTTCTCGATTTCTTCAGTCAGCTTCTCCATTGGAAAATTAAAATGAAAAGGTATTTAAATTCGCCATATCTATTGGAATATATACGATGTTATACAATCCATTATACAGCCTTTGGGGCATTACACCTTCGATAATTATATTATTCGTCGTTATCTGCATCTGGGAATCTGTGTGGAAAGGAATCGCATTGTGGAAAAGCGGAAAAAACAGGCAATTAGTCTGGTTCGTCTGCATCTTTATATTCAACACACTTGGAATTTTGCCTATAGTCTACCTTTTATTCTTCCAGAAAAAAGCAGAAAGAAAAAGATCTGCTCCTGTTAGAAGAAAGAGAAGAAGATAATTATTTTTCTACCCTGTTTTTAATTTCTTCAATCAGAATATCCTGATTTCTTTTGCTTATATGGCTTTTTCCGAACCTGACTAAAGTTGAATTCAAAGTTCTCCAATATTTTCTGGGAAATAGATTTTTCAAGTCGTGCTCTATTTTTTCAGGATTAGAATTTTCTGTCCAGCCAAATTTTTGCGAGATATATGAAACATGAGTATCAACCCCGATCGCATCTTCTCCCCTTTCAGACAAAAATACATTCGCAGTTTTTCTTCCAACTCCCGGAAGCTTCAGCAATTCGATTTCTTTTTCAGGAACCTTGTTATTATGCTCTTCAAAAATCTTTTTTGAACAATTGATTATGTTCCTGGATTTATTATTGTAATAATTTACCGGCCTGATGATTTTTTTAACATCTTCAATATTCGCATCAGCCAGAGTCTTTGCAGTGGGATATTTATTAAAAAGTATTCTTGCAATCTGAATCGTCTTTTCATCCCTTGTGCGCGCGGACAGAATAATAGCAATCAATGTCTGCCATGGACTTTTCCACTCTTCTGCGGCAAGGCGCATATCTTTTGTATCTTTCCTCAGAAGATTAAGCTCTTTAACTGCATCAGCAGCTCTTTTATCCATATCTAGCGTAGTGATTATATTTTTAAAAGGTTTTAGGAATATTATACAATGAGCATCGAAAAAATCCATGAAGAGCTGCTAAGATTAGGAAATAAAGAAAGGGCTGTGAATGAAAAGAGATATCTCAAATCGCCTTATTTCTTTTACGGAGTCAGAGTGCCGGACATACGAAAGCTGACAAAAATCTATCAGGATATTGATTTCAATTCTGCTGTTGATTTATTCAACAAATTATGGAACAGCGGAAATCATGAAGAAATGAGCCTGGCTTTGTTTTTATTGGGCAAATTTGCAAAAAAGAATCCGACTGAAGTCTGGAGAATAATTCTTGAAAGCATGGGCAAGGCAAAAACCTGGGATCATATAGACGAATTGTCTGCTCACATATTAGGAGAAATCCTGAACAAAAATTACGGATTAACAAAAGAGGTCAAGAAATTGAGCGAAAGCAAAAACCCCTGGCTCAGAAGGGCAAGCATAGTCTCAACTTGCTTTCTGATAAAGAACAATAAAATAGACCTGACCTTGAGGCTGGCTGAAAAATTAATTTATGATGATGACATATATGTGCAGAAAGGAGCCGGCTGGATGCTGAGGGAAGTCGGCAAAAAGAATCGCTTGGCTCTCAGAGAATTTTTAATGATGCATCTTGATATGAAATCTGCGGCATTCTCCTATGCAACAGAAAAAATGAAAGAGCTAAGGGAAATTAAACGTGAGTATATGAAGAAGAAAAATGATAAACATTGATAAGATAAAAGAAAAGAAATCAATTCAGGAATTGCTAAATTTCGGCATAATAAATATAGACAAGCCTTCCGGCCCGACATCATTTGATGTTTCCGATTTTGTAAGAAAGACATTGGGAATAGCGGGGGTAAAAAAAACAAGCCATTTTGGAACCCTGGATCCCAAAGTAACCGGAGTATTGCCTGTCGCACTCAATCGCGCCTGCAAGCTTACCGGATTTTTCCTCGGGGAAGACAAGGAATATGTGGGAATAATGAACATACATGATGATCTCTCTTTGGAAAAAATAAGAGAAGCAATAAAAGAAAAATTCCTTGGCAAGATAACCCAGCTGCCTCCGGTAAAATCAAGGGTAAAAAGGATGGAGAGGCAGAGAGAGATAAAAAGATTTGAAATCCTTGAGGAAACAGGAAAAGATTTTTTGTTCAGGACTGAAGTTCAGGGCGGGACCTACATCAGAAAATTAATTTCAGATTTGGGGGACCATCTTGGAACGGGAGCCCACATGCTTGAGCTAAGGAGAATAAGGGCGGGAGTATTCAAGGAAGATTCCAAAACCTATCCGAGCATTAATCTGTATGAATTGGAAGACGCAGCTGAAGAATACAAAAAAGGCAATGAAGAAAAATTAAGGGAGATGATAATCCCGGGAGAAATTGTTTCTGAAGCTTATCCTGTTGTGGAGATAAAAGAGGAAAATCTCAAGACGATAATCACTGGAAAGCCAATTTACGAGGAAGATCTGAAAAATTCCAGAGATGCCGGTAAATTTGACAAAGGAAAAATAGTTTGCATCTTCTGCAATAACAAATTTATCGAGATGGCAAAAGTAATTAACGAAGGAAAAATCTTCTCTAAACCTGAATTTGTGTTCTGATTCTGAAAAGGTTTAATAAGGTTCATTGGCTCTAGTTTAAAGCTGACCAGACGCCAAGTCTCGATGCAAAAAAAATAAAAAAGAGATAAAAACAAAACTTTTAACTTATTTAATTCTATGAAAAACTTCAAATTTAGGCTAAGAACAAAAATCAAACATAGAGTAAAGTTGAACAAGAGGGCTTTTGATTTCAACAAGGAAATCCTTATAGGGGAAATCGGAGCTTTGCTGGGTGCGCCTATTTTTGGCTTTATCGGATCATTAATCTCGAGATCTCCAAATTTCATTTCAATCGCAACTGTCCTCGGTTCCATGTTTGGCGGATGCATATCATGGCTTATAACAAGAATATATGATGAAAAGAAAGAAAAAAGATTTTCAGTAAAAAAATTCAGCAAAGATATTACCTTTTACACGCCTGTAGCCTTCTTAATTTCACTATCTATCTCTTGGCCAGTAGTCGCCCTTGTAACACATTCCCTTTTCGTAAAAGAGCATATATCCTATTTGAGCTCTTTTATAGGCGAACTGTCGGGATTCGCGGTATTCTTGATTCTCATAAACATATACCGATATATTCTAAGCCGCTCATTCAATAAGCTATTGTAAATAGGGCAAATTTCTAAAGGATTTTTATAAGAATAAGGATCAATCCTAGCAAAAGATCGTAAACTCCGAACCAGTAAAAATTATCATGTCTCACAATTCTCAACAGCACCTTTATTCCAAAGAGGCTGACAAAGAATGTAGCAATAAAAGAGATCGCTAAAACCGAGAAACTGATGTTTGATAAGACTATGTCCTTCACCTCAAATATCGCTGCTCCTAATATCGTAGGGATTGCAAGAAGGAATGAAAACCTTACCACTTGGTCTCTCTTCAGCCCGCGGTACATTCCAGCTGACATCGTTGCTCCGCTTCTTGAAACCCCGGGGAGAATAGCAATCGCCTGGAACAGACCGATTACAATAGCATCCCACCAATTTAGCTTTTCCCTATTATGCTTCGTAAATTTGCTGGCAAAGATAATCGCGCCGCTTATCATAAAAAATATTCCAATAAAAAGAAGGCTGGAGAACAGGACTTCAATCTGTTTTGAGAAAAGAAGACCTATAACCCCTACGGGTATAACCGCAATCAAGAGCATAAAAAAATATCTTCGATTTTCTTTTTCCCTGAATGTGAAAACTTTTACTATATCTTTCCAGAAAAAAACAATGACAGCAAGAACACTCGCTAATTCAAGAAAAACAATATAAGAAACACTCTGGAAATTGAAAAGAGTTTGTAGAATTGCAACATGGCCCTTGCTGCTTACCGGGAGAAACTCTGTGAGCCCCTGAACAATGCTGTAGATTAATGCCTGAAAAATCGAAACCATCTTTATTTTAGAAATCAGGAATTATGGTTTTATAAAACATATGAAAAAGGATAAAAAGCCAGCATGCGCTTTCTATTAATGAGACACTTTGTTTACTTCTCAAGATATGCGCAGACTTCTGGAAATTTCAAGGATTTAATGCAGGCCGGAAGAATCGATATTGCAATACATGTAATAATTGCAAGCTTATTTGTCTCTCATGGAATCAGAGATAATGTAAAAATCCATCTCGTCTTTTATGGAATGCCTGACCCGCCCAAACATATAGAGATAGAAGCAAATCCGCAGACGGATATAAGCAAGAAGGATGTTTCTGGATTAATAAGGAGAATTCTCTACAAATACAAAGAAGGAAAGAAAACAGAGGCTATGCCCGGCTGCTTTGTCGAAAAAAAGAGCCTGCTCAAGGTTATTGAAGAATTGCATAAAGAAGGAAATGAGATATTTTTATTAGATAAAAAAGGAGAAGACATCCGGGACGCAGAGATAAAAAAAGATTGCGTGTTCATATTGGGAGACCATATAGGAATTCCAAAAAAAGAATTCAAGAGAATAAAGCAAATTGCAAAAGTCGTCAATATCGGCCCGAACATGTATTTTGCAAGCCATGTAGTTGCAATAGTGAACAATGAATTGGACAGAAAAGGAATCTAAAATAAATTATCCATCCTTAATGCAAGAAGATATTTCAGGTCTTCCAGTCCCACGCCAAGATTGTAAAGAATAATAATTTCGCAGAATACTTCTTCAGGTATTTCCGCGTCGATGTTCAAAAATAAAGATTTTTTCATTCCCCTTTTTTAATTTCATAGAACCCCGCCCTTTCAGGAGGGATTAAATGAGATTTAACTTTAAATTAAAAAATTAAAGAGATGGGTTTATAAATTCGTTATGAATAAATATTAAAGAGGAAAAATATAGAGGAGGATATCATAAGCTTTTTAAAAGAAGTCGCGATTTTTTAAGTATGAATTTCTCATTCATTTCTGCTCCTAACTGGTTTTTAACTCCTGATTTTTTGATAAACGTTTTCAGTTTTATCGTCCTTATAACTTTCCTGATTTTATGCATAAGGAATTACAAACTTGATAAAAAAAATAAAGGAATGCTCTACCTTGGAGTCGGATTTGGATTTATCGCAATTGCACAGCTTGCAATTCTAATGACCAAATTTGGATTGTATTATGATACAAGTTTTACCACTTATATAGGAACAGCGATTATCAAATACAGCATTGTCAATTCTACAAATACAATTTATAAGATTGCTATACTTTTTTACAAGGCGCTGACTCTCATCGGGCTTTATGTCATTTACAGGCTTCCTAAAAAAAATAAATCCATTAAAGATTTATTCCTGATAATTTATTTTGTGTTGCTCTCCGTGCTTGGCAGCGATTTAGTAAATTACCTGTTCAGAATCACCGCGATGAGCTTATTCGCGCTTTTGTCATACAGCTATTATTCTATTTACAAAAAGAACAAATTCGCAAACACAGTGATATTATCAATAGCCTTTGCGATACTTGCCCTAAGCCAGTTATTGTTCATGATGTCGCAAATAAATGCAATTGTTGTATTAGCTGATTTTTTTGAGTTAGTAAGTTATATAATACTCTTGGTATTGATTATAAGAATTCTTAAACATGGCACGAAAAAGGAGCCGGATGGATATAATCTCAGACATGCTGAATATCATCCGAGAAAGAGGCGGAAGCATTAAGCCAACACACTTGATGTATAAAGCCAATCTTTCGCACAAGCAAATGAAGAGTTATCTTGATGACCTCATGAAAAAAGATTTGATACAGATAGGCTCCTCTGAAAAAGACAACAAGATAAGAATTACAAAGGCAGGCGTTGAGTTCAATATGAAATACATGCAGATGAAAGATTTGGAAAAGACTTTCGGGCTGTAGTTTCCAACTTCTTCCATTAAGGACGGATAAAGTTTATAAACAACATTTCAATTATCTATTTTAGAAAAAGATGAAAAATAATAAAACGACTGTTATTGTTTTATCTGTTATTTTAGCCCTTGTTGTAGCTGTTGCTGTTTTTCTTTATGCTTCATCTCAGTCTCAAGTTAATAATTTACAATCGCAAAATAATAATCTAAATTCTCAACTTAGGGCTGCTAATTTAAAAATTAACAGTTCAGCAAGTATCTTTGATTCTAAACTTCATGATTTATTGCAAGAACACACCTTTTTGTTAATTAATACTATTCGCCGTTCATTAGATTCATCTGCTTCATATAATGCTTCTTTGGTTGCGCTCCAAAATAATATAAATGAAGTTGGAACTCTTTTAACACCAATATATGGCGCTGCTGGAGCTCAACAGCTAGTTACTTTATGGAATCAAAAAGCAAATATCTTCATTAACTATAGCCTTGCTGTAAAGAATAACGACCCTAATGCAAATGCAGAATTTGCAGGGAATGCTTCTGCATATGAACAATCAGTGGCAACATTTTGGACAAGTACTAATAATCCTTACCCTGTCTTTACCCTGACCGCAATACAACCAATGGTGATTGCTCATATGAATGATGTAAAAGCAGCAGTGGACGATTGGAATGTAAAAGATTACCCTACCTACTTTAAAGATTTAGAAATTGCTTATGTTCAAATGGGAACATATGCAGATACTATTGCACAGGGAATTATTCAACAGAATCCTCAAAATTTCCAGTAAATTTTCTTTTTTATAAATTAGAATTTAACTGTTCTAAAGATTAATAAACCTGCTAAAATAATTATTTTACAGAGAGAAAATGAAAAAATCTGTGCGACTTTACATTAAAGGGGTAGTTCAAGGAGTATTCTTCAGATCACTTATCAAAGAAAATGCAGAGAAGCTCGATGTTAGAGGATTTACAAGAAATCTGGAAGATGGCAGAGTGGAAGTCTTCTTGGAAGGAGACCCAGAGAAAGTCAACAGCATGATAGAAATCTGCAGAAAGGGTCCTAAATATTCACAAATTCATGACATTGAGATAATTCCTGAAAAGTTCCAGGATCTTAAAGGATTTAAAGTTCTGCATTTCTAGAAAATGATCTATACAAATTCCGATGGGGGCTCAAGAGGTAATCCGGGACCGGCCCCAATAGGGGTGATAATAAGAAAAGATGAGGAGATACTTACCAAGTACAGCGAAGTAATTTATGATTGCACCAACAATGTTGCAGAGTATATGGCTCTGATAAAAGCACTGGAGATGGCTTCAAAGTTCACTACGGATGAGGTTACATGCGTGCTTGATTCTGAATTGCTTGTAAAACAACTCATGGGCGAATATCAGATAAAAAAGCAAGAATCTTATCCCGCTATTTTTAAGAGTGCAGAAACTTCAGGAAAATTTTAATAAGATAAAATATGTTCATGTAAGCAGATGGGACAGATTCCAGAAGGTCGTTGATAATTTATTAAATAAAGAATTGGATAAAAAATAATGGAGAAATTTTTTTGGGCAGATCAGGTCGCAGATGAAATCATCAAGGACAGAGAGAACAAAAAAGAATACGTCTGCGCTTCAGGAATAACTCCTTCAGGAACAGTCCATATTGGAAATTTCAGGGAAGTTATAACTTCTGAACTTGTTGCGCGAGCATTAAGAGACAAAGGCAAGAAAGTAAAATTCATTTATTCCTGGGATGATTATGACCGATTCAGAAAAGTTCCATTGGGATTGCCTGATATGAAAAAGTATGAAGAATATATAGGAATGCCCTTAAGCGAAATTCCCTCACCCTTTGGCAAGGGAAAAAGCTATGCACGATACTTTGAAGATGAATTTGAAAAATCTCTCAAAGAAGTCGGAATAAAGCCAGAGTTCATAAGGCAGAATGAAATGAATAAAAAAGGCAAATATGCTAAGCTGATAAAGATTTCTTTGGATAAAAATGAAGAGATAAAAAAGATTCTTAACAAATACCGAGAAGAGCCTCTGGAAAAAAACTGGATTCCGATAGTAGTATACAGCAAAAAAACAGGCAAAGATGATACAAAAATAATCAAGCTTAAAGATTATGAAATAACTTATGAAGACTCCACGGGATTCAAAGAAACAATCGATTATAGAAAAGAAGGCCGTGTCAAATTAAAGTGGAGAATTGATTGGCCCGCACGCTGGGAATATGAAAAAGTAGATTTTGAGCCCGGAGGGCTTGACCATAGCGTTGAAGGGGGGAGCTTTACAACTTCAAAAGAGATTGTAAAAAAAGTTTTCAACTTTGATCCGCCCCACTATCAATTTTATGATTTTATAAAAATCAAAGGCGGAAAAGAAATCCACAGCTCTGCAGGGAATGCTGTGAATCTATTAGAAGTAGAAGAAATTTATGAGCCCGAAGTCCTCAGATATTTATTCGTGGGAACAAGACCCAACAGGGGATTCGACATCAGCTTTGACAATGACGTAATAAAAATTTATGATGAATATGATGAACTGGAGAACAGATATTATGAGAATCTTGTCGACCAGAGAGAAAAGAGAATCTATGAGCTGTCCCAAGTCGATAAAGCCTCAAAAAAGAAGCCTAAAAGAATAAGCTTCAGGCATTTGACAACGCTTATACAAGCAGGGAAATTTGACGAGCTTGATAAAGAAACCAAAAAGCGTGCCGAGAAAGTAAGGAATTGGCTGGATAAATATGCCGGAGAAGACATGAAGTTCTCCCTCAAAGATAAAATTGAAATAAAGATGGATAAAAAGCAAAAGCAGTCTTTGATTGAACTGAAAAAGATCTTAGAGATTAAAGATTATAATGAAGATGAATTATCGAATGAAATATACAAGATTTGCAAGGCTGTCGGAATAGACAATCAGGAATTCTTTCAGGGGGTTTATGAGACTATTATAGGAAAAACAAGAGGCCCTAGATTGGCGAGCCTGATTCTTGCTGCCGGAAAAGATAAGATTATTAATCTTTTGAATCAAGTAAAATAATCATGGGATTGATAATAAAATCCAATATAAGGAAAGTTGTCAAAGATCTTGACAAGGAAGATTCTGTTTCAAGCGTAGCAGATGAAGTTGAAACGGCATTAGAAAGAAGAGTTGAAGAAATTCTCGAGGCGGGAATAAAAAGGGCAAAGGCCAATGGCAGGCGAACCCTTCAAGCAAGAGACCTGTAAAAATATAAACTTCCTTTTCCAAATAATTTTATGCCATCTGAAAAATCCAAGCAGGGAAAAAAATCCCGTGCAAAGGGTCAGAGATTTGAAGCAAAAGTAAGGATTGACCTCGAGAATATGGGGTGGACTGTAACAAAATGGATGAATACCGTTGATTATGACCGGTCAAATAAAATAGGCAAAGTAGTCCCGGCAAAAAGAAAATACAATCCCTTCATGAAGGCATTAAGCATCGGAACAGGTTTTCCTGATTTTGTCTGCTTTAAACGGGATGGAGATAAATTCGATGTCGTTGGAGTGGAAGTAAAAGGAAGCGGATATTTGGATCCGAAAGAAAGAGGAATGTGCCTTTGGCTTCTGGAAAATAAAATCTTCTCAAGAATACTCATAGCAAAGAATTCAGAAGAAAAAGGCAAAGTAGACTATGCGGATTTTAATATCAAATATCAAAAAATATAAAAACCAACAAGGATGTCCTGAGTCCAGAGAGAATTGCAAATGAAAGAAGAAAAGCAGAAGATAAGCGCATTGATGATCTTGGAGATAATTGGAAAACCGCAGAAATATCTGGTAGAAACTTTGGAGAATCTCATAAACCAGATGGGAAGCGAGATTGGCGTAGTTATTAAAAATAAGAACATAAAAGAACCCAAAAAGATGGAAGAGCGTTCAGGCATTGCAAATCCTTCTAAGGAAGGAATTAAAATCGAACAAAATGATTTTTATGTCAGCTTCGCGGAGCTGGAAATTGAAACGGAAAACTTATTCACTTTAGCCCTCTTAATGTTCAAATACATGCCTGCCCATATAGAGATACTTTCTCCCGGCAATCTCAGCCTTACCAATTACGATTTAAAGGACATATTAAATGAATTGATCAGAAGGCTTCATGGATATGATGAAATTGCAAGAGTTTTACAAGTTGAAAAAGCGATTCTTGAAAGCAAGCTCAGAGCAGTAATGGGAAGCGAAAAAGAAGCAGAGAAAAAAGAAACCAAAATCAAGCCAAAGAAGAAAAAATGATTTCTGAAGTTGAAAGAACAACATATGCAATTATGGCGGGAGGGCACAGCCTTATAAGAAAAAGCCTTGATGCTGGAAAACCTTCCAAGGAAGCAGAAGCTGCAATATCCGAAAGAGAGCGGGAAGAAGAGAACAAGAGGGTAAGTCCTATTTATGATTCAAGAGGAAGGATTGTAGAATCCCCCGCAGATAACATAAGATATGTTGAAGCTTATAGAGAATACCTAAAGCAGCCTAAAAAGCACGTAGATATTTCTGCATGATCATTTCTTCTTTCTTGCAAAATCCAGCAGGTTAAACGGTCTCTTTGCCTTTCTGTATCTTCTAATAAAGAAAAATAGCACAAACAAAATCACTATCGCTGCAATAGTCCAGCCGATTATTGTCGCCGCAGAATTATTGGGAATTGGCTGACAGCTCCCAATGCAGCATATTCCATCTTCTGCATGCTGCGTCTGCCCGCTGCAAGTTTCATTATCGCTGCAGAATATTCCACTAAGCTGGCTGCATGTTTGGAACAGAGTAGTTCCATTTGCCGGAGCGACATAACCATTTGAAAAATTAAGTGTCAATGCAAAATATGCAGTTGAATTAGGAGATGTTGCAGTTATCTGCCCCTCTATAATATTCTCAATTGAGTTTGAAGTTATATTAATAGGAATCAATGCGCTTGAATTAGTTCCCAGATTTACCTGAGTTGGAACAGTCACATAAGGCTGAAGACTATCCGATACCGATAAAGACACTGTCTGGTTCTGCCCAGAATTATACAAAGATAAAAAAGAAGAAACATTAGAATTTGTAGACATAGAAAAAACCTCCTGCAATGGCTGGAAAACAAGCGGAGACGGCAAGATAGTTTGCTGTGTCTGATTTGAAGGAACAAATACCGGGATTTCATAAAGGGTATTATTTGTCTGCAAAACTGCAAAAATCAACTGGTCTTGATTCGAGGCATTAACTGAGAAAGGAATTTGCCTTGTTTGCCCTGAAGTTATTTGAGTAGTCGCAGTTGGAGTAAGAGGAGTAGTGCTTGAAGCTGAACCCGTTCCGAATAAAGAAGCGAAAAAACCGGAATTGGAACTGGCTGTAATGGTTGTATTTTCAAGCAGCGAACTGACAACAATAGAGTTATCTACAAGATTCTGAGCGCTTATCATGAAGGGATTGTCTGATTCTACAAATCCAGGACTTACAGAAAAATCTGCCGAATCATTTGTAATCGTAAAATTTTGTGCAATATCACTGGTGCTAGTTTTTCCAGATTCAGAGTAACTTACACCGCTAATCACAAGAGAATAATTTCCCGGAGTTTTTCCGTACAATTGCCCATAAAGATAGAATGTATCGCCTGCCCTCTGTACTGTCGGAATAAAAGAGATTCTCACATGGCCATTATACAAAAATATATTCTGCTGCTGAATCTGAGTCAGAAAATTTCCAGAAACCTGGGCTATTAATGTTTCACCCTGAGTGTAATTGGACTTCATATCAAGCTGAACTGCGGAGATGAAAGGCAGGATTAACAAGAGTAATATAAAAATGGAAGCTTTTTTCATAATTAGACTAAAAAAACCAGATTAATAAATTTATTTCCCTATTTCCCTAAGCTTCTTAAGAACATCATTTACCTCTGAAGATTTTTGTTTTTGTGGCGGTTGAGGAGGCATAGGTCGTCGCTGGAAAGTCATAGGTGGACGAGGTGGGAAAGGAGGTCTTGGAGGAAGCCCAGTAGGCTGAGTTTTTCCACCGCCCTTCTTAAATTTAGATTTTATTCTGAACCACAATACTCTTAATTTTTTCCTGAATATTATTCCAAGAACTAATAACACAATCAATATAGCCAAAATCCAAATCCATAGTGTGCTTGAACCTTGCTGCGCAACACAGCACAATTCGCTACTTAAAGCACAGCTTTGAGATGATGGCTGCTCATTGGTTGCACATGAACTTTTGCATGATCCTCCCGATAATTCACAATCGCTCGGTGTGAGGACGGGAGTTGTACATGAACCGCCGATGCAGCAGGTCTGCCCAGAGGTCAGATTAGAAGCACTTGAGGGGTTTCCAGAACATGATTGGCCGGAGCTGCAGATTTGCCCATTCTGTGCAGAACAGGTCGGAACAACTAAATTTTTAGTACAGCAGATATTAATCGGCCCAGTGCAGTTATATCCTTGGAGAATAGACCCTCCAACCTGATTGCAATTCACGCCTGAGATGCAATAGTCGCCTGCAGAAATGCAGTCTACCGTTGATGTACGCTGGACTTTTGAGCCGGATATTGAATAAAGAATGAATGCCGTATCAAGAATATTTCCGGAATTCCAGCAGCGCTCGCATCTTGCATGCCCATCAGCCAGTCCAAGGCATTTGATTTTTCCTGAGGAGTCTGGGATTGTATCGGTAGCAAAGCCAGAGCAGTGTCGTAGTAAGGACCATATGAACTTCCCTGATCCCAATAACTTTGGCTGTCTATTGTTTTTTGCTGTGATAATAATGTATTCAAATAATCGCTCGAAGAAGTCAGAGCATATAAGAATGAATAAGGCAAGTATTGCGAATTTGAAGTATCAGCAGCAAAAACTGTAAGATAGGGAACAAATGAAGAAATATCTTGGCCTAAAGAATTAAGCGCGAGAGAAGCCCATAGAGTCGCTTCATAATCGCATGTTCCTCCAGAACCAAAGCAGGAAGAGTTTATCATGTCCGTTACTTTCCCACTTGAGGGCGCTGAAGTTGAAGAACTTGAAACATAGATTATCGGATAATTTTGTCGTTGGTATAAATTAGTCGCCTTAAATGCCTGATTACATGAGATTGTAAATTGAGTGCCATAACAAGAAGATGAAACTGTAAGCCAATCTCCATTTGGCGATACACTTAAGCAATTCCCTGCTCCCCCACTTATGGACTTGTCTGAATTTATATTAAAACTATAAGGATTTCCCGAATAAGAGATAGTACATGAAGAATTAGTGTTCGTATTTATCTGCATATACCACGTTAAGTCCGGCGTTGTTATTTCTTTGGTGGACAACCATGCCTGCGAATTAGATGTTGAAAGGCCCGAATTTGACAAAGCTAAAGTTGCCTGCGCTGTTGTTTTAATGTCGCATGAACCTGAAGGCCAGCATCCGTTATTGGAGCTACTTGCAACTTGGCTGGTACATTTTCCATTGGCAAGGGATGCAAAAATCTGTTCGTTTATAGAAAGAGACGAGCAGTCTCCAACTTTTGCATTGAGGCATGCAAATCCATTATTAATCTGTGTATCATTCACCTGCGCCGCGACAATCGGAAATAAAAATAAAGCGAGCAACAGAACAATCAGAACACCCTTTTTCATTCCCAACTCAGACAATTCAACTTTTTAAAATTATCTTTGCATTTATTTATCTGCGGATTTAAAATTTCTCTTGACCATATAATTGATTGGATTCTTCGAATGGATTTCTTCCGGAGTTGGGATTACGCCAATCCCCTTGTAATAATCTTTGTCATAATTCGGCGGAAGAACCGGCGGTTTTCTGAGGCTCCATGAAATCTGCGATTGCACATATCCCTCATTCAAAGGGGGAACATTTTTCTTGTTCCATTCGAAAATTCTTTTTTCGAATTCTTCCTTGTCCATATTAATGAACCTGAAAAAATTTATCAGAATGAACAATGCCCTTTTCTTTCCGTCTTTGATTCCCTGCAAAATTTTCTGTATCGCAGGCGGGAAATTGTTTTCTGAAAGCTTTTCAAATTTTATCGGCTTAAATGCCGGCAGCCCTTCTGCATTGGCCTTTCCTTTAGAAGCTTCGCCCCCCTTGCTCTTAAACCAATCCAATGCTTCCATGAAAAGTCTTGATGCTTCCCCCTCTTTTGAATTTGGCATAAAATTCTTTATTTTCACTTTCATGGGGTTTGCATCAGTAAGCTGAAAATTCTTAAGCTCCTCATCAGATAATACCACGCTCGCCAGAGCGGTTTTCTCATGAAGCGAATATGGCATTCGGAAAAGATGCCTAGGAGAAACAAGAATAAGATCTGGCATAACTTCTTCGGACACCTGAAAGTCCCTTATATATTTGTTGGGCCTTGACAAATCTGTAATCTTGTCTATTAATTCCTTCTTTATGGATTCAGTTATAAATTGCGTGACAATTCTTGCCCACTCCGGAAACATATTGGAAGTTTTAGCTCCATTGATCTCTTTCGGAAGGGCCTTCCAGGGAACAATGATATGAAATCCCTTGCTTCCGCTAAATTTTACTCCGATATTCTTAATCCCATAAAAGTTCAGCAATTTTATTATCTGCTGCGCTGAAATCTTGCTGTAGTCTATATATTTGCTATCAATATCAATAAGCAAGTCCCATCCCTTTCGCAATTCATTCAACTGTTTTTCATTCATGCCTGTTTCTATTTTCAGGGGATCTTTCCATAATTCTTCAGAGCAATGAAAAGAAGTCGCTCCTTTTTTTACCAGTTCAAAAACATCATTCGGATACTGCATAGAATCCGGGCGCTTTCCAAAGCCTTCAAAATACCTAGGGCAGATTTCCCTGTCTTTTGAGAATTCGAACAAGATATCCTGAATTTCAGGCCTTGAGTAGTACAATTGGGTGATTTTCCTGATTCTTTGCTCCTTTGAACTAGGTGATTCATCCATAAAATAGATTGACTTGAAATCTTTATATAATTAGCCTATTCTTTAAAACAACAATACTTAAAAGTAAATTCCCATTGAAAATAATATGATAGTCAAGATGGATAGCCCTGTAGTTATGATTAAGGCAATTGATGTTTTATCTGAACTGGTAACGGAGGTCAAGATGAAAATTAATGATTCTGGAATAAATATCAATGCCATAGATCCTGCAAATGTTGCAATGGTTGGCCTTACTATCCCAAAAAGCTCTTTTTCGCAGTTTGAAACAGGTCCGGAAGTCCTTGGAATAAATCTTGACAACCTTAAAAAAATTCTGAGGAGATGCAGTTCAGGAAGTTCTGTGATATTTGAAAAAAGGGGGAATTTGCTGAGCATTCAGATACAAGACCGAATAAAGAGAAATTTTACTCTAAATCTGATTGATGTTGAAAGGGAAGAAAAAGAAATCCCAAACCTGAAATTCAGCTCTGCTGTTAAATTAAGCTCTGTGGATTTTGTCGATTCTGTTGAAGACTGCGCAGTCGTTGCAGATGCCTGCTCTTTTTTGATAAAAGAAAATAAGTTTGTTATAGAAGCAAGAGGGATGAATTCTGCAAGAGCTGAATTCTCTGACGATGAAGCGGAGATAACTTCTGAAGTTCCAAACTGCAAATCAAGATACAGCTTGGAATATCTGCAGAAATTTGCCAGGGGCGCAAAACTTTTTGAGAAGACTATTCTGAAATTCTCAGATGATCATCCATTAAGGATGGATTTGAAATCGGCAACTCTGGAATTAAGCTTTATTCTTGCTCCAAGAGTTGAGACAGTAGATTAAACAAAGAATTTTTAAAGAATAATCTCATCTAAAATCTATGAATGAAAAAAGAGGTACTAGTTTTAAATCTATAAATTCAAAAAAGGGGCAGGTTACGATTTTCATTATTCTCGGAATAATAATTGTCGGAGCAGCAGCATTGATTTATTTTTTATATCCTCAAATAAAATCGACCTTCACGAGGGCAAACGACCCTCAGAGCTTCATCCAGACATGCCTTCAGGATGAAATAAAAAGCACAATAACAAATTTATCATTGCAAGGCGGAAGCATAGCTCCTCAAAATTATTTCCAATATTATAATGACTGGAACAATGACCCAAGTCTGCAAAAACTTTATGGAGTAGGATTACACAATGTTGAATATCTCTGCTACACCAATAAATATTATGTGCCATGCGTAATGCAGCAGCCATTATTGCAGCAGCATATTGAAAGCGAGATAAAAGATAATATCCAGCAAACTGCAGATTCCTGTTTCTCTGACATGCAAAAAAATTACCAAAACCAAGGATATACTGTTAATTTTGTAAAAGGGGACAGTGTTGTAGATATTCTTCCCCAGAGAGTTGTTGTGACATTCAACAATCAATTAACCTTGACAAAGCAGAATGCACAGAGGTATGAGAACTTCAGTGTGTTGGTTAACAATAATCTTTATGAATTAGTAGGAATTGCAACCAGTATTTTAAACTGGGAATCATCACAGGGCGATGCTCCTGTTCAAAGCTACATGATTTACTATCACAATCTAATAGTCGAGAAAAAAGAAGTTGGCGCCTCTTCTGATCCAAATGCAGGAGGCAGAAATACAGACGGAACAAAAGTCTACATACTGACTGATTTAAACACGGGGAACATATTCCAGTTCGCAACAAGAAGCATGGCATGGCCTGCTGGAATGAAACTTTCATAAGATGAAAACGAAAAATAATTTAATTTTTGGAATTTTGCTATTTGCAACTATTGCTTTTATAATGCTGCAGAGTTCTTCTGTGCTCGCACAAACGGCTTCATCGACCTATTGCGCAGAGCATACAACCTACGGGGCATGGTGCCAGGATGTTACAATAGACCAAGTCGATACATATTATCAATATTCGCAAACATCATGCCAATCAACCACTTATTGCGCAACAGGAACATGCGTCAATACCCAAACCGGAACTTGCCTTTCATCCCCTCAGGCGACATGCAACCCCAGTCAGGGAGGAACATGGTACAGTTCAAATCCAAGCAGCACGGCCTTATGCCAAGTTGGATGCTGCTTAATTGGAGACCAGGCTTCTTTTACAACTAAAGCTAGTTGCGACAGCTTCTCTACATTATATGGCACTAATGCTACATTTGATAAAACCGTGAATAATGAGCTTGACTGCATCTCAAGCGCGCAACCTCAGGCAAAGGGAGCTTGCGTTTATGACACGGACAACGGAAGAGCATGCAAATTCACAACAAGGCAGAATTGCAAGAGCATTAGCTCTTCAACGTTCCATCAAGATTTTCTATGCACTAATCCAACATTGGGAACAAATTGCGCAATGACCAAACAAACTACTTGCTTAAGCACAGCAGATCAAGTTTACTTCATAGACAGCTGTGGGAATCCCGCAAATGTTTATGATGCAAGCAAAGCTAGCGATACAAATTATTGGAGCTATGTTGCAGGAACTAATGGTGTAACCTTAAATAAAGGAGATGGAGCAAACATCGAGTCACAAACAAACGGATACTGCAATTATTTTTCAGGAAGCACCTGCATGCAATATAGCAGCACAATAGACGGAAGCAAACCAAATTTGATGGGAGATAATATCTGCAGGGACGTAAACTGCAAATCAACATCAGACTCGTTCGTCCAATTGTTCAATAGCCAATATGGAAGAACACCCGCTAACGGGGAAAGCTGGTGCGGAACAGAAACTGCAAGCAGCATCACATTGGAACCGAATGGAAATCCTGGTGTTTCTTCAACAAGCATTTCAAGCTATGACAAAAGCGGAAATAACCCTGGAAGCACAGAAGTTCTTTTTATATGCGCAAATGGAAAAGTAACAACACAGGTCGGTGCGAATTACAGAAATTATATTTGCATTCAGAATAAAACTTCAAATGGATTTATCAGCGCAGCATTTGTCGTCAATAGATGGAATGACTGCATAGCACAGAACAGCAGCAAAAATTGCCTGAATACGGACCAGAGAGACTGCCAATGGATTACAGGAGCTAGTGTCCAGAAAGATTCTAATGGACAGCCTTTGGTTTGGGACCAGACTCAGGATTTGCTTGTTCCAAGCTCCGGAGCTAGCGATACGAGGCAAGAAGCTTCATGCGTTCCAAAATATCCTTCTGGCTTTGATACATCTACATCAAACACATGCGGATCTGCAAGCAGAGTATGCTATGTAAATTACACACAATCTCCAACAGATGCAGCCACGGGATATTGGAGAGTTGATAATAGCAGTGGAGCAGTTACATGCTTAGGCAATTATAATGATCCAAGCAAACCACAGGTACTTTCTGATTGGCAGAGTAATCTAACAAATCTTTGCAGTTCGATGGGGGACTGCGGAATAAGCATAAATTATGTCAATACTAATGGGGCAAATGGGGTAAGCGATATTTTCAGCGTAATTTTAGGAAATACTACGGGGGAGAAATTGAGCTTATGATTAAAAAAAGAACATACAAAAAAGGAACAATGGCTTTAAGCCAGATATTAATTTTAATATTAGGAACAATTGCATTTACTTATATTATCGGAAGTTCAATTGGATTTGTAAGCGCTACGGAAAATTTAGGAGATCCGTGTGTTGGAGTTGGAGATAATCCTACCTGTGCGAGTGGTTATTGTGATGGAACAGTATGTGCAGAAAGACCTGCAGCAACAATTTATCCAGATGGCTCTCCATGTATTCTTCCTTCAAGCAGTGATCCTACTTGCTTAAGTGGATATTGTGATTCAACTTCCCGTTGCGGTATTGCACCCGCTTCTACAAATCCCCCTGCAGTAACAAGTGGACAACCTGCAACAGCAATAACAACAACTACAACATTAATCGCAGATTTAAGCCAAGGTTGCGGAACAGATAACTCAAAATGCCAAAGCGGAATATGCATCTCTGATACTTGTGTCCCCTCATCGAGTGGTAATACTAATATTTCAGGATTATTAACTGTTACAGCAGGAGGATTAAACTCAACTACTCCGGCGACACCCGTTGATTGGGGTAAAATTGGAGGAATAGTTGTGTCTCTTATAAAAGACATAGGAATTGCTGCGGGAGCCGCTGCAGCAGTTTATGCTGGTCTTCAATGGCTTAAAGCTACATTAGGAGTAACACCAGGAAGCCAGTGGAATTATTTGTATACTGGAGCTCAATTTATAGCAACAGGGGCAGTATTTGGTGCACTCGCTATACCAAGCGTTTTAACTGACTTAGGTGTTACTGCAGCTTCAGCAGGTTTTTGGGGATCTGCATTAGGCGGAGGATTAATCGGAGCAGGGTTAGCATTAATTGCTTATTTGGCATTATATAAAACTACAAAGATAGATGCCGTCCTCGTGAATTGCGTTCCATGGCAAGCACCAACAGGAGGAAATGACTGCGCTAAATGTGGGCAGAATGGATTGCCTTGTACAGCTTATCAGTGCACTAGTTTAGGTCAGGCTTGCAAATTAGAAAATGGCCAGACAGGTCAAGGCAAACCGATATGCGTATGGGCAGATCCACATGATATAGTTCCTCCTACAATGACTTTCTTGAATGTGCTGCCAAGCGGCGTATACTTACTCTCCATTAACCGCTACCTATCCCGGAGATACGGGAGTATTAATACAATCAGGCCAAAATGGCGGAAAGATCCCCCCCTATACAGCATTGACTCTCGGAATTACAACGGACAAAGCTTCACAATGTAAAATAGATCTTGTAAGGCAAGATTCTTACGCTAATATGAGCCTTACAATGTTAGGAGGAATAGATGGGACAGAAGGAATGGTAGGATATAACCACACTATAAGTATTCCTATTTTCCCAACAACATCAAGTACAAGCGTGGCAGTACAAAATAGCGGACTAGCCAATGTGTATATACGATGTCAGAATGCAAACGGATATTCCGATGTCAATGCATTTGATATGCAGTTCAATGTTGACACAACTCCAGATAGAACAGCTCCTCAAATTATGGGAGAGAGCATATTGAACGGAGCTCCAATACCATTTGGAACTACTTCAACCAGCGTTAATGTTTATGTAAACGAGCCAGTAAGCGGATGCAAGTGGAGCCATAATAATTATGCTTACAGCAATATGGAAAATAATATGACCTGCAATAATAATATCATGAACAGTAAGGGGACATATGCGGGTACATTCACATGCATTGCAAATCTCGACGGATTAAAGAACGGAATAGAGAATGATTATTACTTCGCATGCAATGATACAAGCGGAAATGTAGATACCCAGACTTACAAATATGACTTAATGGGAACACAGCCCCTAGTAATAAGCTCTGTAAGCCCAACCAATGGGACGCTAATACAAGACTCTACTAACAGCATCAAAGCAACATTAAATGTGCAGACAAATGCCGGACAGAATCAGGGGCAGGCGACATGCTATTACAGTAGCAGCGGAAATCCAGGAAGCTATTTGCAATTCTCAAATACAAATTCATACCAGAGCTCTCAGGATTTATGGCTTCCTACAGGAGCTTATACCTATTACATAAAGTGTATTGATCTCGGAGGAAATGCTGCTTATTCATCATTAAATTTCAACGTCCAATCAGTAACTCAGCCTCCAAATATAGTCAGGGCTACACATGACGGAACAAATTTAGATATACAGACAAGCACCAATGCTACATGTGTTTATGATATTGTTGATTGCACATATGCTTTCACAGATGGAACATCCATGTCGACATCAGACGGCATAACACAATCGACAACTTGGGTTGCTGGAAGAACCTACTACATAAAGTGCCAGGATTCATTCGGAAATCAGCCTGCACCAAACAGCTGCAGCATAATCTTAAGTCCTTCCCAAGTTTAAGTTCTGATTACCGAGGGAAAGATTGCAGATACAACACATTCTTCTAAAAATTTATAAGCTTTATTCTGTTATTTTAATCATGAATAAAAGAGGACAGATACAGCTTTCTTTCGGAATGATTTTTTCAATAATACTAATCATCGTTTTTATCGCATTCGCAATTTATGCGATAATACAATTTCTCGGGCTTCAGAACAGCATCAAAATAAATACATTTTACAGCACGCTGCAAGGCGATGTAAACACGATCTGGAACTCTGCACAAGCCACTCAAGCGAAGTCATATAACTTGCCAAGTTCGATAAAAGAAATTTGCTTTACTAATACCGGAAGCGAGAATCTGATAATATATACCGACAATAACCGCCCACAGAGCAGCCATAATATCGACAATCTGAATATCACGGCAATGACCGCCCAGGGAGAACCTTGCTTCAATGTAATCAAGGACCAAGTGAATTTTGTTCTTCAGAAAAATTTTGGAGACACATTAGTAACGATCAGAAAATAAAATGAGAATGAAAAGAGGATTTTTGGAAATTTCTTTTGCCTGGCTTTTTGCAATTATCGCGGGGGCAGTGATATTGGCGCTTGCAATTTTTGCAGCAACAAAAATAATCAATATAGGGCAATATGCTACGGGGGCCCAGACCCAAAATGAGATTGCAGTCTTGCTTAATCCTTTAGAGACCAGCTTCCAGGAAGGGCCAGGTAACATCCATCGGAATATCCGGAGACACAAGAATCTACAATCAATGCGATGGCACAAGCGGAATATTCGGAAATCAGATCATAAGCACTTCGCAGCAAAATTTCGGCAAATGGTCAACGCCGACAAATGGCGCGGCATTCGAGAATAAGTATATCTTCTCTAACAATATAGTGGAAGGCCAGCAATTCTTTCTTTTCTCAAAGCCATTTGATTTTCCTTTCAAAGTATCTGATGTTATCTACATGACTTCTTCATTGACCAACTATTGCTTTGTAAATCCTCCTTCAGCAATTCAGGATGAATTATCCAGCCTGAATGAAAACAATATACTATTGGAAAATGATACTACTTCATGTCCTACTTCAAGCTTGAAGGTTTGCTTCTCTGGAGAAAATTGCGATGTAAATGTAGATTACGTCAAGGGGATAGTAAGCAAAAGCAGCAATAACAGCACAGTTCTGTTTTACAGTGATGCCCTTATGTACGGAGCTATTTTCTCAGATAAGACTGTTTACGAATGCCAGCTTAACAGACTGATGGAAAGAGAGGCCCAGCTTTCTTCACTTTATATTGACAAAGCCAATACACTTGCCAAGATTGGATGCAGTTCGAATCTCGTCTCTGATTTGACACAGTTAAGCAGCTCCTCAAATTCTTTTTCAAATTCCGCAGATCTCAACGGGATTATAACCCTTGTAAATAAATTACAGCAAGAGAATGACATGTCGGGCGGAGGCAATTCGTGCAAACTTTGGTAAAATGAATAAAAAGGGGCAATTAAAGATACAGCAAATGATCATTATGCTACTTGCAGTCACCTTGTTTTTTGTTTTGGCCGGAATGCTCGTGCTTGTTACACAAGTCTCCGGCTTGAAAGCAAAAGCAACAATAATACAATCGGACAATGCAAAACTCCTCGTCTCTAAAATTGCTGATTCTCCGGAATTCTCATGCGGAGCAAGCTTCGGAACGGAAACGGGCTCATGCATTGATGCAGACAAAATCATAAATTTGAAAAGCAGCATAAGCAAATATGGGAATGGAAATTTCTGGGGGGTCCAGGGGCTCCAGATAAGAAAAATTTATCCAGAAAATAACGGAACAGAATGCACTTCATCTACCTTTCCAAATTGCGACACAATCACTTTAATACCAAGCAGTAATGGAACAGGCGTGTCCAATTTTGTTTCTTTATGCGGGCAATATAATGTGAATGGACAAATAGATTCAAGATGCGATCTAGCTAAAATAATTGTAGTCTACCAAGGAGCATGATATTTAATAAAAAAGCACAGGAGGAAATGGTCGGATTTGCATTGATCATAATAATAGTAGCAGTAATATTATTAGTCTTTCTCGGATTCTTTTTGAGCAAACCTACCAGTCAGACTGTGCAAAGTTATGAAGCAGACAGTTTTGTAAGCTCTATGCTTAAATACAGCACGCAATGCCAGGATTATTATGGCTATATTTCCGTTACAGACCTGATTTTTATGTGCAATTCCGGCACTTTATGCAATGATAATGAAGATCCTTGCGCGGTCTTAAATTCTACTTTAAGCGGAATATTAAGCCATAGCTGGATTATTGGGCAAGGAAGTTCAATAAAAGGGTATTCTCTGAACATAAGTTCAAGCAATGGAGAGATCTACTCTATAAAAGCGGGCAATATAACTTCCAGTTCAGAAGGCTCTTCTCAGGATCTGCCTCCAAAAGAAGGAGTTTCGGTAAATGTACTCTTTAATGCTTATTCTTAGGTACTACAATTTAACCCAGATATTTAATGTATCTACTACAATTACTGGCCTTAATCTCTTTCTTTTTTTAGATGATTCTTCCTTGAGTTCTATAAAGCCAAATTTCTTTAGAAGCTTAACATCATCACTTACAGCCTTGAAACTTCTGCCTAGCTTCTTAGCAAGCTCATAGATCGAAGAAGGATTTTGCGTTTTAATGGTGTTCAATATTCTTGCCTTTTCATTGCTGAATATCTGCCTTAGAGAAGAAACATTCTCGAGACTATAGTTTTTTGAAGAACCGGGCTTAAATATAGAAAAAGCCCCCTTAGATTGAATGATTGAAATCTCCTTTATTTTTGTCTTTTCTTTAGCCATTTTTAACTCAATTTTTCTCTTAAGAGGATAGTAGTTATTTCTATTTATATAATAATATAATATACATTCTATTTATATATTTTTTTATTAATCATATTTACAGTTAAATAATTCCGCATATTTACATAAAGCATTATTTTGTATTTACCGTCTAATAGTGTCAAAGTATTTATAAATAAAACCTCCAAAATGAGCAGGTTTGAAATAGACCGAAAAATCAGGATAGCAAGGTTTTTAAAGAAAATTTGACAAAGATATATTACACCCTTACAGGTGTTCTTAGTGGGGACTAAAAGAAAGATGAAAATGAATATAACAAATTTATGTATGCTCACCCAACAAAGTAGTTTTACCCCACAACTCTTTGAACGGATGAAGTTGCCTTCGGCAACAGATTATATTATTGAAAGGAGGTTTAATTAAATGAGATTTAACTTTAAGAAAATCGCAGCAATAGGAGCTAGCGTATTATTAGCAGGTATGACATCAGGCTTTGCCGCTGCAGCTGCTTTCCCTGCACCTTTCGTGCAGAATGGAGTAGCTAATGTAGCAATTGTCTATGGTACTGGCGCAGGAGTTTCTCCTCTGGATGTGGTTCAGGCAGGAAATATCCAGTCTGCATTACAAACATATGTAGGAACAACATCTAGTGGTTCTACCACTATTATCCCTGCAAGCGGAGAAATTGCAACTTTAGATACAACTGCATCAAGAATTTGGTTAAATGCGTCTTTAAACAGCGTTAATCAGGTTTTCACAAACTTGAATATGCCAAATACTCTTGCCGTTACTAACTTTGCAGGTACTCCAAATGTTCAGGTTTCCCCATCTATAGTTATTGGATCCGGTTTAACTGCTGGAGCAGATAACTCTGGTAAGGTTATCCTTACAAAACAGCCAGGTTCATCTAATGACCCTATGGTTAAGGTAAGTATTGGAACAGTGGCTACAACTCCACTTTACAATACAACTATAACTTTCAGCCAGCCAGTCAACTTTACAGATGCAGGTTCACAAGGACAAGTTCTTACTTTGTTCGGACAACCTTGGACTGTTGCTAGTAGTTCATCAGCTTCAAACGGACTAGTATTATTCGGAGCTGCACAAACAGTAACCTTAGCTCAAGGATCAGGAGGCGCTTCAAGCGCAACTGTATCTATAAATGGAACTTCTCACACAGTTTCATTGGCTAATGTTGGTACAACCACAGCATACATCTCTGTTGATGGAAGCAGCACACAGGCAATAACCGCAGGTTCATCCAAATTGATAAATGGAGTGAATATTGCAGTTACAAATGTCGCATCTTCCACTGCAGGCGGTAACACTGCTACAGTTTTAGTTGGAGCAAACCAATTAAGTTTCCTTGATGGGCAAGCTGTACAAATAGGTACAAACAATAATCAGATACCAGGTACATATGTCTCCTTCCAAGGAGGTAGTGTATCTGCTTTGTCTAAATTGACTATTGGCGTATTCGCACCAAGTACACTTAATAATGTAATCAATCCAGGTTCATCATTTGTTGACCCTGTATTTGGAGGATTCCAAGTTGCATTCGGCGGATTAGTAGGATCTGGAAATTATACTTCCCCTGGAAGTGTAGTTGTTTCAAACTCCGGTAACAGCGCCATGCAGATTGCATTTACAAACTGGAACTCTAATAAGGCATCATTTGTATTTGCTTACAACCAGACATCTGGAGGTACAAGCTATTACAATTTGTCAGATTCAAATGGAAATTCAATTTATCCATATGAACAAGCAAATTTGTCATTGAATCAGTACACACAAATAGGTACTGCAAACTATGGACATATGCTTCAATTGACAAGCGTTGTAAATAATACAAATGGACTTAACAACAAAGTTACGTTTAACGATGTAATGAGCGGTGTTTCATACACAGCAACAGCTGCATCGGGTGCTACAACAGCAACCTTGACGGTTGATGGAAGACAGTATACTATAACTTATGGTGGATCGGGATCAAGTGCTTGGGCTTGGATAAAATATCCAACAACAGATTCTCCAAGTACAACGACATCAGAGATATTGTATCCAACAATACAGACACAGAATGGAGCACAGATAGAGTTCTATACACCATTAAACATCAGTTTAAATGGTACATATTCTGGTGGTAACTCAATTGTTACTAATTCAGGAAATGTAAGCAACTTCTATCTTCCAAATGGCAATCAGAACGGGTTAACAGTTGAAGCTGTTATACCAGTTAGTGGTTTAGCCGGTATCTGGCAGAACTGGACTATTGGTGGAAGTACACTTTCAAATACCAGTAATGCAACTGTAACAGTTGGTAGACTTACTTATGTATTCTATCAGCCAAATTCAGTTTCGTTTAATGCAACAAGTGTCGCATTATTGCAGCCTGGAAATACAACTGCACTACAGATCTTACTACAGCCTTCTATAGTAGACCTTGAAGGAAAAGATGTTGGTGGATTGTATAATGCAGTAGTTTTAACAACACAGAATCCAGGTACAAACAGCAATCTTGTAGGAGTTTCATCAACTCCATACTTTACAACATCTTCTTACCAAAGCGGTTCGAAGGCATTGCAAAGCAATAACAAGCTTACCCAATACATGGATTACATGGGAACTCTTTTGACAATTGATACAACAGTATCAGGACAGCCAATTGCAACCTTGAATAATGTAGCAGGTGCCCAACAGGCATATGCACAATTATGGATTGGTTCAATCGGTTCATCTGTTTCAACATCAGGTGGTTCAAGCAGTTCACTAGGACAAATCCTTGTAAAGGATTCACAGATTTCATCTGTGGCACAAAGCAATTTGATCATTGTTGGTGGAAGCTGTATTAATTCAGCAGCCGCAACATTGGTTGGAGGACCTTACTGTGGAAGTGATTGGACAGCTGCAACAAGCGTAGGTTCTGGACAATTCTTAATCCAGAGCTTTAACTCGACATTTGACCTTCCAACAGGAAATGCAATAGCATTACTTGTTGCTGGTTACGACACTCCGGATACTCTAAGTGCTGCAACTTACTTAGTAAACCAGAAGCCAGATACTTCTATGGGTACTAAATGGGTTGGAACAACTTCAACGAGTACGGTAACAAACGTAACTGGTCACTAAGCTGACAAAAAAATTTTATTTTTTTCTTTTTCTTTTTTTTTAACAACCTGGCGAGAGCTAGATTTATAGACGTGAAAACCAATAAAGTTATAAATGACAAAAAATAAAAAATAGCTATGAGAAAAATAATTTCAAAATATGAAGAAGAAAAGAAGAAAAAACGAAACCAGTATATTGTTGGAGGAGTTTTAATGTTAGTGATGCTTGTCAGTGTTCTTGGCTATGCCTTTCCCCAAGGACAATTGGTAAATACGGGAAGTTCAAATGTAACTTCGACTTATAACGGAATAACATTCACAAATCAAAATGGTCTTTGGACTGTTAATTATAAAAATCAACGTCTGGTGTTCACTTATCCCCCTTCGCAGGTTACTTCTGATTTAACTAACCTTACTGAAAATATTAATGATCTTTCAGGAAAGCCCCTCTATATTTATTCAGATGATAACAATGCCCAATCGGAGATTAGCATGAATTTGGCAGAATTCGTAAATGGAATAATCCCTCTGCAAAGTCTTTCGGAAAAAGATTGCACAAAAAACGAAATAATAATCCAAAATTCTTCGACATCTTCCATTAACCAAGACCAAAACTGCATTATGATTTCGGGGCAAGGGCAAGATTTAATAGCATCAACAGACAATGTTTTGTTTAAGCTATTCGGGATAAAACAATGAGCGAAAAAAAAGTAATAAAAAAGGCAAATAAAAAAGTTGACGAAGAGAAAAAGAGAATTGAAGCCGAGAAATTTGTATATGAAAAAGCTAAGGAGGCAGAACAGATAGAAGAGAAGAAAGAAGATCAAGAAAAGCCGGGCGAAAAGCTTGTTGAAAAAGAAAGCAAGGTATTGAGAAATCTTTTGCTTGTTTTAGGATTAATCGTTGTTGTTATTGGATTCATTCTAATCCTGAATAATACATCAAAGAATTTTACTGTTGATGGCGTCAAGTATACCGTGCTCCAGCAGGGCCAATTGACTTTGTATAATACATGGATTCCGGTAATGTATAATGGAAGCCTTAGACAGTATAATTTCTATCTTTATAGCGATCCCAGAATTATAGAGAGAAAAGTCCCTTTCAATGGCAGCATAGTTATAGTTCCGCAGTCAACAGTGATTTTAAACATAACTGGAAATCTGAATTGCAATGGAGATGGAATAATCGCTGTTGCAAATCTGAACACGCTCTATAGCTTAATAGGAAAGGTAACAAAAGATTCAAATGCTACCTGCGATTCTTCAGGAAGATATATTTTTATAAATATACAAAATTCCAGCGAAACAAGCATTCAGGAAATTGCACCCGCATGCTATAACATAAACGTGAACAATTGCCAGATACTAGCCGGAGTTGAAAGATATATGACTCAGACATTCTCTACGATTCATAATCTCTCCCAATAGTTAATTAGATTTCTTTCTTTGCCTTCTGATAAATATTATATAAGAAGTTATAATCAAAATCGATATTACAATTAGAGATATTGTGATCAGTATCGGATGCCTTGCGATAAATGCCTGATGCTTATCTGCAAGCCAGCCAGCATAGATCAAAACCATGCTCCAGAACCCTGCACCGAGAGCTGTGAACAGGCAAAATCTGTTTAGGTCCATTCTTGAAAACCCTGCAGGCAATGAAATAAGATGCCTTATTCCCGGAAGAAGTCTCCCGATAAAAGTTGTAATCTCACCATGAGTCTCAAAATATTTATCTGTCCTATCTAGTTCATTTTTATTTATTAAAAAGACTTTTCCATATTTTGAAACCAAATGATTTACGACCCTTCGTCCAAGGGATAATGCAAGAACGTAATTTATAAGAGCGCCGAAAACACTGCCTAATATAGCGGAGAAGAGGGTTATAGCGAAACTCATTTTTCCTTGAGATATCAGGGCTCCGGCAGGGATTAAAACAAGCTCGCTAGGGAGCGGAAAAAAAGAACTCTCAATAGTCATTCCTATGAAGATTCCGATATATCCCAATTTTTCTACAGCACTCAGCAAATAAGCAACAATCGGAGCAATAAAAGTAATCATCTTTTTCTAATTTGTTTTATCAGTAATTTTATATCTGAATAGACAGGGATTTCTTTTAAATTATAAATCTTCACTTCTGCAAACCAAATTCCGACGACAAAAAGCGTGCCGAAAACATACCAGACTATCTCATGAGTTATATTAAATGCTGAATTTTCCTGCATGTATACAAGAATGAGAGAGACAATCCTCAGAATATTCAAAACCAAGAGAGACAGGAATGAAAATAGAATCATGCTTACTCTTTTTTTCGGTTTTATATTCGGGATAGACATATTAAAAATGAAGAGCAAATAATAGGCAGAGCCAGCTATACACGCTTCAATCAAAACTATTGGAATTGAATTGTTGATAAAGAGAGTGTTTCCCAAAAGAGATGTATTAAAAAATAATTTGATCAGAAAATAAACTGGATAAACGGTCAAGGGTGTGAATATGGCGTAAAAAATCCAGAGATTAAATAATGCTGCCAATATCAAGAGAAAATATCTAAGTATGATTCCAGAAATGCTTAAATTCGATTTTTTCTTCTTCATTTTATAAAAGAGGGTAATCTATTTAAATAACTTTTTTTTAGTCGAATAATGCAGAATAAAAAGAGATGGTTGATTCTAATTTTAGCCTTTATGATAATTCTGGGCTTGAGTTTTTATTTTGACAAAGAAATAGTAACCTTCTTCTCATCGTTAAGGAACCTTTATCTTGATGGGCTATTTCTTGGAACAAGACTTCTTGATACATCAATCTTTATTGTAATCTTTTTGACACTTTTATTATTATGGAAGAAAAAGAAGAGAGAATGGCTTCTGCCGCTATGGCTTACCATGGGCATTACTGCAATTGTCAGTTTTGTCCTGAAGGTCTTGGTCCATAGGATAAGGCCTTTCTCCGCAGGAGTTGTATCGCTGGCTTCCGGAATAACCGCAAGTGCAAGCTACCTTGTCTGGGATTTTTCTTTCCCTTCATTTGATACCGCTTTTGCATTTTGCGTAGTTCCTATCTTATCCAAACTTTATCCTAAGCTAAAATATCTCTGGATTGGATTCGCAGCATTGGTGGCTCTATCGCGAGTTTATTTCGGAGTGCATTATCTAAGCGATGTAATCTCTGGAGGCTTGATTGGATATTTAATCGGATGGGCAATCGTTAATATTGAAGATAAAACTAAATTCTTCAAGAAATTTTACAGAAAAGTTTTCAAGAATAAGAAGAAATAAAATTACTTTCTTTTGAGTCTTACAGCAATAATTATTATTGCAACAATCAAAATCAAGATAAGCAATCCTAGTCCGCCTATCAATAAATAGCTTCCTGAAATTGCTCCACCTGTAATTGATGAGAAACTGAATCCTGCAGAAGTTACTGGAACCGCTATTGGCTGCTTGGTTATCAAATATCCATTAGAGTAGGTATCCAAATATAACATCTGATTTCCAGCAGTTGCTGTAGGATCTATATTAAGATTCAAGGTTATATCTTGAGATTGCCCTGGTGCAAGAGTAATATTAATAGGGGAAATACCCGATAATGTTGCCCAAGAAGAATATCCTTCCAAGCCGAAATTGTAACTTACAGTTCTATTCCCGCTATTTGTAATTGTTGAAGATATTGTTAAAGGATTTCCAGCTTTTCCTCCCGATACAAGTTGTGCTGTTACTTGTGTGGTATCTGGTGTTGCATAAACACAACCGCCGGTTACCTGAACAAGAGTGTTAAAGTTCTGAGAAATTTGTTGATAATCACTAAAGTATCCTCCATTGCCTTGACTATATTTGTAATAGACATTTATAGATGCAGGATAAGTCTTTGCATCTGCAGATAGAGGTATACTAAATGTTAAAGGAACTTGTACGCTATTTCCAGAATTTAGATCCTGGTATATAGTCTCATTCTGAGAAATTCCTAATTGTGGGCTTGAGAAGACAACTAAGATTTGGCTTTTTGAATAAGTGTTATCGCTTGGGCCAATATTGAATATTGTAGGAGTTAAAGTTAATTGCTGACCACAAGAAACTTGGGATATAACCGGCAAAGTAGTTGTGTCAACTATCACTGCTTTAGAAATTCCTTGAGAAGGTATGGAAATATCTGCTGCATAATCATTTGAACTTAAGTTTCCGGGAGCATTGAAGTTATCATTTAAGTCAGATGAAGTAGAATAATCAACGCATAATTGGCTTTCTTTGCTCTGCTGAAATGCTTTTAGCATTAACAAATAATCATTATTGTTATTCAAATTTGATATTATTGAGGGGTCTACTTTAAATTTGAATGTGTAGGTTTCGCTCGAATCTGCAGAAATGCTTATTCCTGTAACTTGATCATTATCTGGACTTATCCAAGTCATATCATTAATAATATTCCCATTTGTCTGCTGATTGAATAATCCCAATTTGAAGTTTAGGTTATTAACATCTGTTGCGCCATTATTATATACTTTAACTTGGACTTCAATTGTATCAAGAGGATTCCATGTATATGTACTTCCTGTTCCATCATTTGTTATCTTTAGAGATATTGAAAGATTGGAATCATTTGCATCGCCAGAATTACAAAAAGATTTTAGATAATTTAGTGTTATAGTTGTATTAGCGGTATTTATTGTATTAACACTAGTGGGAGGAGTTCCCGTTGTAATTGTTGTAACATTTGTTCCATTAACTTGTAAATTCAATGAAGAACTTCCATAATTTGTTGAAATGCTGGTTAAAGTTACTTTCAAAGTTGTTGGAGTTGTATTAGTTATTGCAAATGAAGCTCCATTAGTGTCCGTCAAGATTGAAGGAAAAGCAATATTATTCAGAGTTGAATCATTACCTAATAATATAATTTGTGAACTTCCAACTTGTGTAAATGTTAAAGAAGCAGGATTTGAAGTTAATGTCAGAGCGCTTATTGAAGAAATAAATAAGGTGAGAGCAACAAGGCTCAATGCAAAAACTGCGAATGATTTGACTTTCATTTGTAATTGTAAAGGAGTTGCGGCCTATTAAAAGCATTTGTATAATTTAATATATCATAATAAGAGCCAATAGTCTCTGTATAACAGCGACGACAAATAATTTAAAAAATACTTAGAATGAAATTGTAAGCGGTCTAGAATAATTAATATCCGTCATCAAATCTGTTTGCAGGCTTCTTATCATCAAGAATCACTTCTGCTTCTCTGTCTACTTTTGCGAAAGAAGGAGTAGCGATTACAATATTCTCTCTGAACCCTACAATGCTTCCATCAAGAGCGTCTGTTGTCTTTTTTATCTTTGAGATAGCCCTTTTTAATTCAATAGGGTCTTTTTGCCTCAAGATTTTTGTTTCAATGATTGCAATTGTATAGCCTTGCCTTAAAGCTTCAAGAATTTTGTTAACATCTTCATAATGTTTCAATACAAAAAGCTTAATCATAACCTTGTGTTCTTCTTTTGCCTGATTCAAATCAATTTCCAGATAATCTTCATCAGATCCTTTTTCGGATTTTCCCGTTAGACTTTTTCTTAATTTATCGAACACCATGATAGTTTTAAAATGCTGATATTTATAAAGATTTCGTAACTATTTTGCGATATTTGAGAATTTATTTCTTAATTCGTCCAATCTTTTTGCAAGAGCGTCCTCCTGCTTCTCTATGGATTTTATTCTCATGTTCAATATTTTTTCTTTATTCAACAATTCTTCATTCACTTTTTCCTTATCTGACTTGATCATCAGCTCTCCAATCAGCTTAAAAACCTCTCCGGATTTCTCAATCTCCTTCAAAGCAGACTTTGTTTCCGATAATTCCATCTGAAAGGCTTCTTTCTGGAGAAGAATATTATGGAGATTCTGATCTAATATCTGCATTTCCTGAATTTCTTCGTTTTTATCTTCCATAGAATTATATTGCTTTTATTTTCTTGACCTTGGTCCTTGGCTTGTAGAAGATTTTGCTTCCGCATTTAGGGCAAACAAACCTTTTTTCCAATTCCGTATCTTTTATTGCTTTTCCGCACTTGAAACATTTGTATGTTGACATAGTATAATTTGTTATTATTGATTTATAAAGTTTAATTTGGCAAGTAGTAGACGTCCGATGCAAATCTTTTACCGCATTTTGAACATTCCCATATTCCTTTTGAAGTTCTCTTAGCATTCATTTTACCGCAGAAAGGGCATTTTTGTTTTATCCTTTGCTTTACTTCAACATCTGCAAGCTTATTTCTAACTTTCTTTCCATATCTTGCGCCAAATCTCCCTGCTGCTCTTACTTTTTTTGTTTTTGTGCTCATTTTATTCCTTACAAATCTTATTTTTTAAAGGTTTGGATGGGGCTGCCCGGATTTGAACCGGGGTCGCGAGGTCCCAAACCTCGAAGGCTACCAGGCTACCCCACAGCCCCATAATATTCCACAAAAGAGGTAAGAAATTTATAAAACTATGGGATTTACTTTGCCTTTGCCGGCTTTGCTGGTGCTGCCGGAGTAGGTGCTGCCGTAGTTGTAGGAGTTGCTGCAGTCGTTGCAGCTGCTGCTTCTGCTGCTGCCTTTGCAGCCTCTTCCTGTTTCTGTAACTTCTCTTGTGCGGCTTTCAACTCTGCAAAGAATTTCTCTAGCTGTATTTTCTTTGCTTCTGGAGTTTCTGTTTTCTCATGTAAAATTTCAGTATCATATTTTCCTGCATCAATTTCTTTTTCAACTTCTGCCGGCGATTTACTCTCAACGAGAACACCTAAGCTGACACAGGTGCCTACAATTTCTTTAACTGCCGATTTCAAACTTTTAGAAAGTAGATTTGGATGTTTTGCCTTTGCGATTGAGATTATCTGCTCAATTGACAGGTTGCCGACTTTTGTCTTTGATGAAAGGCCTGAGCCTTTGTCTATTTTAAGCTCTTTCTTCAGCAATCCTGAAGCGGGAGGTGAAGAAACCTTGACTTCAATATTTTTTGTAGAAACATCAATATCCAATTCAACAGGGACTTTCATTCCTTCGAATTTTCTTGTAGCATCATTAACTTTCTGAATTACCTGATTTACGTTTATTCCTGTTGGGCCAAGCTTCTGGCTAAGTGCCGGTCCCGGCTTCATTACGCCTGCATCAACCAAAAGTTTAATTTGCATTTTAATTATTATCCTCGTCTTCAGTGTCTTCTCTTCTCACTGCTCTGACATTGTCAATTTTAATTGTTACCGGAAGCTGGACAAGAGCTCCAAGCAAACTGACTACAACATCTCCCTTTTGTTCATCGACTCTTAAAACTTTCGCTTTTTCTTTCTTGAAAGGTTCTGAAATAATTTCAACTATATCCCCTTCCTTAATTGAAACCGGCGCTGTAGATGTTTCAATCATATTCTTTATTTCATCATAAACTAAGGTCTTTCCAATTATTCCCTTAACATAAGGCAAATTGAAAACAGCTTCTTCAGCGCTTTCTCTATCTTCTGCTTCAAGTAGAATATATCCCCTTAATCCATGAGGCTTTATTACAGAAAATACGTTGAGATTCTTTTTTTCAATCCTATCTGTAATTAAATCTACCGCACTTTCTTCTTTATTCGTTGTTACTTTTATTACAAATATCATTTTCTAGCTCCGTCTAAGACATAATATCTTAGAAAGATATAGTTAGGTAAAAATGGTGGTTTATAAATTTTGGGATTATATTGCGGTTACGATAAGAGAAATGATAAAACCAGCCAACCCTAAGATTATAATACTGATTGCAGAAATTTTTGTTGTAATCTTAATCTCTTCACGTGTTGGTTTTTTTAATACCTGCCAAACACGTGCGCATTTTATATAAAATGATTTTGCATTCATAGGTAAGTCTTTGATTGCCATAGAAATATGAATTATAAGGGGTATTTAAAATTTATTCCAGAAATTCGATTCCCAGTTCTTCTTCTATTTCTTTATGTCTTGCAAGTTCATCTGCTCCTTCATGGCCGACTATTTGTGAACTTTTTACACCGGTAACAATTAATAAGACTCTTATTGATTTGTCCATATCATCTGAAATTTGCGCCCCCCAGATTAATTTTGCATCCGGATTAAGCTTCGCACCAACTGTCGCAATAATATCCTTGCATTCATCAAGGCTCATGTTTGGTCCGCCAATAATGTTTACAAGAGCGCCAGTTGCATCTGAAATATCAACATCAAGCAAAGGATTGTTAATCGCTTTTTCAACAGCTTCAAAGGCTCTTTTTCCGGTAACATCAGACTCGCCCATCCCGATAAGTGAAACTCCACCATCAACCATCACTGCTTTTATATCTGCAAAATCAAGATTTACAAGCCCCGTTGTTGTAACTAACTCGGTAACACCTTTAACTGCATTAGTAAGGATTTCATCGGCGATTTTGAAAGCAGTATGCAATGGCAAATCCGGAGCTAATTCCAGCAATTTATCATTTGGTATTATAATCAAAGTATCTACAACAGACTGCATTTTTTCTAGGCCATTCATCGCATTTTCAATTCTTTTTTTTCCTTCAATTGTAAATGGCAATGTAACAACACCAATTGTCAATGCTCCCTGTTTTTTTGCAAGGGCGGCAATTACCGGAGTGGCCCCTGTTCCTGTCCCCCCGCCTAAGCCGCATGTAATAAATACCATATCGCTTCCTGCAATTTTCTTTTTTATTTCAGATTCTGATTCTTTGGCAGATTCTTCACCAACTCTAGGATTGCTTCCAGCGCCAAGACCTTGTGTTAATTCCCTTCCAATAAGAATTTTTTGATCTGCATCTGTATACAATAAATCCTGAGCATCAGTGTTAACTGCAATTAATTCTCCGCCTTTTATGCCAATTTCCTTCATTCTGTTAAGAGAATTATTTCCTCCGCCACCGACCCCTATAACCTTTATCTTGGCCGTCTGTGCTTTAATCAGCAGTTCAAGTTCCTTATCAATCTCCCTTACATTAGAAGAATTTTCATAAACCTCATCCATCTTGAAAAGAACCATCTTCTATTTATAAGAATTATTGTTCTAATTATGGTCTATTTTCGCTGGCTTTTCAGATTTCTTCTCAATTTCCTTAATTTCAAGCTCCAAACCAAGCATTTCCTTGAATTTATCCTTGAACAATTTGACAAATTCAACAAGAGGCTTTTCAATTTCAATTATAATCTTATTCTCTTTTATCTCAAATTTCAAATCTTCCCTGAATAAGAATTTTATCAGCGCTTTTGCTTTCTCGTGAATATCATTAATTTTTCTCAGGACTTTGATTTTGTATATAACCTCTTTTCCTGCGATAGGATTATTGAAGTCTACTATTACTCTTCCTCCAGAAGATGCGAGGACCCTTCCGATTCTTCCATCAAAATTGAATACAAACCCCGGAATAGGATTTATTTTTTGCTCTCTGAATATTTTTAAGGGTATTCTCTGGATAAGCTGAGCATCTCTCTTTCCAAATGCCTGCTCCGGAGAAAGTCCTATTTCATAATTTGCAGAAGTCTCTGGCTTTCCAATCAAAAAATCTTCTATGGCCTTCAAGAACATTCCTTCGCCAAGGCAAAGCGCAAATGGTTCAGTTTCCACTGGATGGCTATGCCCCGCATGAAGTTTTTCCAGATCTTCTTTTATATTTGAATCGAATACTTCTCCATCCTTTACTCGTCCAGTAAATTCTATTTCAACAAAATCTTTTTTCTGCAACATTTTATTCTATTTATCGAAAACGTTTATAAATGTATTTTTTCTGGATAGTTCATGGTTGCAAAAATAATAAACGCGACGGATGCGAAAGTCGGCACGAATATTATTCTTGATGGTGAACCCTTCACTGTTAAAAGCATGGACGTAAGCAAAACAGGAAAACACGGGGCCCATAAATGCCGAATTGAAGCTGTTGGAATGATTACTGAAAAGAAAAAAGTTCTTGTTGTCCCAGGAACAGAGAGATTTGAAGTTCCAATGGTTGAAAAGAGAAAGGGACAGGTTCTTTCAATTGGCGACAGAGTAAGCATCATGGATTTGGAAAATTTCGAGACATTAGAATTAGATTGCCCAGAAGAAATAAAATCACAGATTGAAATTAACTCAAATGTTGAATACTGGGATATTGAAGGAGTAAAAATAATCAAGAGAAAAGTTTAATGGCAAAAATAGCAGAAGCGATGAACAGGGAATTCAAGAATGTTTTTGTATGCAAAAACTGCAAGAGCAAGATAAGATCGGACCCTCAAAAAATTTTGAAGGGCGAAGTGAAATGCAGGAAATGTAAAAAAAGAGCATTCAGACCTCTTAAGAGGAAATAAAACTAATGAGTTTTTTAGTCTATGACTTGATATTTTTAGGAATTTTTATTTTATTATTAGGAACATTTCTCTACAGAAAAAGAAAAGGAGTGAAAAGAGAAGGATTATTGCTTTTATACCGCACAAAATGGGGCATTAATCTCATTCACAAAACTGGAGAGAAATATCAGAAAACCTTGAAGGTTCTAAGCTATATTTCTGTAACTCTTGGATATATTTTAATGGCGGGAGCCTTATATGTGGTTGGAAAGATAGTCTATATATACGTCTTTCAAGGCGCAATTGTAAGAGCGATTAAAATTCCCCCTATAACACCATTAATCCCTTACCTTCCCCAAATCTTCAAATTAAGTTTCTTGCCTCCTTTTTACTTTACCTACTGGATAATTATTATTGCAGTAGTTGCAATTATCCATGAATTTGCCCACGGGATATTTGCCGCAAGGAATAAAGTTAAAATAAAAAATACGGGATTCGGATTCTTTCCCTTTTTCTTTCCAGTATTCTTAGCGGCTTTTGTTGAACTTGATGAAAAAAAGATGGAGAAGAAAAAGAAATTTGATCAGCTCGCAGTTCTCTCCGCAGGAACATTTGCAAATGTTTTGACTGCAATTTTCTTTTTTGGAGTTATGGTACTTTTCTTTTCACTGGCATTTGCCCCTTCCGGGGTTGTATTCGACACCTATCCTTATACACTTGTAAATGTTTCTTCAATCAATATGGTTAATGGAATTCCATTAAATAATGCAACCTACAATATAGTTTTGAATTTAATGAATAATACCGGATTAAATCCGATTGAAGCAAATTCAATAAGCTATCTTGCAACAAAAGATTCTGTAGCGCAGCAAAATGCAACCCCGACAGAACTGGTAATGTATTATGATGCTCCCGCAATAAATGCTAATCTGGAAAGCACGATTTTAAATATAAATGGGAAGAAAATGACAAGTGTAGCAGAACTTTCAAATGAACTCCGTAAATATACCCCTGGAGAAACTATAATACTGACCGTTCTTGGCAATAACAATGTGCCATATAATAGGAGTATCATCCTCGGACAAAATCCAAGCAATAATAGTCTACCTTGGCTAGGCATTGGATTTTCTCAAATACAGAATCAGGGAATTATAGGAGAATTTTATACCACCTTATCCTCATTCGACCGAAATCATGTTTATTATGCATCCAGAATCGGAGATTTAGGAATATTCATTTATGATTTATTCTGGTGGTTGGTTATAACCAGCATTAGCATTGCTATAATTAATATGCTTCCAATGGGAATTTTCGATGGAGGCAGATTCTTCTATTTGACAGTTTGGAGCATAACCAAGAATGAAAAAATCGCTAAGAAAGCTTTCAAATTCACAACTTACTTTTTCTTATTTTTGTTACTTTTAGTTATGCTCTTCTGGATCATTTATGTTAGGTAGAATTACAAATCAATCACGCCTTCTTTTGTAAGAGCCGCAAATCTTATTCCTGCTGGCAAATTGATTAATGCAGAGATAAGCGCCATGTGTTCTTTTCCTTCACCGGATGCTATACTCAATGCGACTTCTGTTCCGGATATTTTGCCCTTCAATTTTTGCATGAACTCATTCCTCAGATCAGATATCTTTTTGTCTAAATCCACTTTTATGAATTCAAATTCTTTTTCTGCTGTAAACTGTTTTGCAAAATCATTTCCCAAGAGTATAATCTTATCCCATTCACCATATTTAATCAAGCCGGATACCTGCCCCCAACTGCCTTTCCCCGAAGATAATAACGCAATTAATTCCATTCGTCAAAAAAAGAGAAATGCTTTATAAGAATTATTGTAATCATAAATGTAAAAGTTAAGATTTATAAACCTAAATTCGCTGAGAATTTTACCTGAGACTACATCATTAAGAGTCTATATTCTGGACCCTAAGTGCATTATGTAGGAGGTCAAACAAAATGGCTGAATTAGAAAAAGAGCTTCAAAAAGCCCTTACAGAATTGAGAAAAGAAGAATCAAGAAAATTCAATCAGACAGTAGACTTAATTATAAACCTGCAAAAATTTGATCTAAAAAAAGAATCTATTAACATTTTCATCCAAGTGCCCCATAAGATAAAAGACAAAAAGATTTGCGCTTTTCTAACTACAAAACATAAGGACCTTGATACATTAACAGAAATAGATTTCAAGAAATATTCAGACAAAAAAGAATTAAAGAGATTGGAAAAGAGTTATGACTTCTTTATATCACAGGCAATTTTAATGCCAAAAGTTGCAACGGTTTTCGGAAGGGTCTTAGGGCCTTCTGGAAAAATGCCTTCTCCGCAGCTTGGAATTGTCCAGAGCGCAGAGGATAAATCTATACCCGAATTAAAGGATAGGATAAATCACAGTATGAAGATAAGGTCTAAAGAAGCAAGCATAAAACTCGGAATCGGAAAGCAGGACATGAAAGATGAACAGCTTGTTGAAAATATTATGGCTATCTATAATTCTCTATTGAAAGTCTTGCCTAGAGGAAGCGAGAATATCAGAAACATCGAATTAAAATTCACCATGACTAAACCTCAAAAAATACAATTAAAATGAAACATAAAACCCACGTATCAAAAAGAAAAATTCTTGCAGTAAAAGAACTTTCAGAATTGCTTAAAGAAAATAAGACAGTACTAGTTGCATCAATAAAAAATATTCCAGCATCACAATTCCAGGAAATTTCGAAGAAACTCAGAGGCAAGGCAATAATAAAAGTCCCAAAGAGAAGTTTAATCGAGCGGGTCTTTGATTCTTCAAATGATGAAGATATTAAGAAATTAAAAGGAAAAGTCGATGATAGTGTCGCAATTATATTCTCAAATCTAGAACCATTCGATTTGGCCTTGGAATTGATCCAGAATAAAAGCGCAATTAGAGCAAAGGCGGGCCAAATTTCCCCAGATAATATAGAAGTGCCTGCCGGACCAACAGATTTGGTTCCAGGACCAGCAATAAGCGAACTTGGAGCTCTCGGAATTCCAATAATGATCGATAAAGGTAAAATCAGCATCAAAGAAGCTAAAGTAATTGCAAAGCTCGGGGAGAAAATCTCAAAGAGCGCTGTTGAAATCATGAACAAACTGGATATAAAACCATTCAAAATAGGATTTGTTCCTCTTGCAGCATTTGACATAAAAGCTAAAGAGCTATATTTAGAAATCAAATTAGACAAGGAAGGCACCCTGAAAGACTTAAAGGAGGGTTTCGGAAAGGCATTGGCTTTTGCCGTTGCAATAGGATATGCCTCTAAAGACACCATTTCATTCCTAATAAGAAAGGCTGTGGCCAATGAATCGGCGATGGGAAACCTAATTAAAGAAGAAAGCTCAGCTAATACTCACGAAATTAAATCCGGAGAAACAGAATAATGGAGTATGTATATGCAGCTCTTTTATTGCACAAGCTTGGAAAGCCAATCAACGATGAGCACATGAAGAAGGTTATTTCAGCAACAGGTATTGAAGCTGATGAATCAAAAATCAAGTCTATCGTGGCCAGTTTAAAGGGTGTCGACATCGACAATGAACTGAAAAATGCAAGCCTAATTGCAAGTGTTCCAGCAGCAGGCGGAGAACATGCAGCTGCAAAGGAAAAGAAAGAAGAGCCTAAGGAAGAGAAAAAGGAAAGCGCGGCAGAAGGTCTGTCTGCATTATTTGGTTAAATTTATTTAAGACAGGCCTCTAACTTAGTTGTACAATCATTGCAACTAAATTTTTATAGGAAATAATTCTTATAATTTAATGAGAAAATCCACGGTTTTAGCACTTCTTTCTCTAGGAGCATTTACAGCAATTTTATTTACCCCCTCAGGCACAAATTATTGGATTTATTCATTAATACTTGGTATCATTTTTGGTCTTTTTTGGTTTTTAAGAAAAAAATCTTAAATGCCTCAGTAGCTCAGTTGGTAGAGCGATTGATTCGTAATCAATAGGCCGGGGGTTCAATCCCCTCCTGAGGCTTAATATTTGGAGAAAAAAGATAATGTGGAGCTTGTATAACAATTCAGAATTTCTAGAACCTTTGAAATTCACAAATGGGAAAACGCAAGAGGATGTAGTAAACGAAGTCCTTGATTTGATAAAACAAGGGACGAAAATCATCTTCATAAGGGGAATGTGCGGAACCGGAAAAAGCGCGATCGCCCTGAATATTGCAAAAGACATTGGAAAGACTTCTGTCATCGTTCCGGGAAAAAACCTTCAGAATCAATATAAAAGAGACTATGAAAATGGAAAATATCTCCTGAAAGACAATAAAGAAAAATTAAAGATAAGCGTTATAACTGGAAGGAATAATCATGAATGCTCTTTCATAAAAGACAAAGAATTTTCGATACCCGAAATAAAGAGAGAAATAAATTCTAAATTAAATGACATTTTTGAATTCAGCAGAGAAGAAATAGAGAACAGAAAAAGAAAAGATAAATCTGCAGACAATCTTGATATTCCCTGTAAGATAGAAATTAAAGAGAAGAATTTTAACAAAATAATAGAGTATCTAAAGAAAAATAAAAATATCAATCTGAAAAATATAGAATTGATAAGCGATATAAAAAGGCCCCCTCTTGCAAGCGTCTGCCCTTATTCGTCTCCCGTCCTTCCCGAGATTTATGATTTGAAAAACTTAGATTGCAGAAATAAAAGAACATATATGGGATTGAATAATACGAGGTTTGTAATATATCAAAGAAAACCAGGATGCAGCTTTTATGAACAATTTAATTCTTACATTGATTCAGATGTTATTGTCTTCAATTCTCTAAAGTATAAACTGGAATCTGCATTAAATAGAAAACCCTTAACGGAAGCAGAAATAGTGGACGAATGTGATGAATTTTTAGACAGCTTTACAAATCAGAGAAATATAAATATTGAAAGATTGCAGAACTCTCTGATAAAATATTCTGGAGTAAGCGAGGGTTCTATGGAAATCATAGAGGATATAAGCAAGATAATAAGTTACATTAAAATAAACAGGCAGATAAATGAGTCCCTTGAAAGCGTCATTCCCCTTAAAAAAACAGGAATTTATGATTTGATAAGAATCTTCCTCGATTCTAAAGAGTTCACCGAAGATATCGATGAAGAAAGCTACCTGTTCGAAATTGAAGAAACTGCAAGAATGTTTGAAGACTTCCTCGACGAATCTTATGTTATTTTTTCAAGAAAAGAGGGAAATCTTATTGCAAGCATTGTCACCACAAATCTCTCGAAGAAATTTAAAGAAATGCTCGATAAAAATAAAATACTCATTTTATTATCCGGAACTTTGCATTCAGAGAGAATAATGAGAGAGATATTTGGGTTGGATAATTTCAAAATAATAGATGCAGAAACAGAACAACCTGGGAAGATAGACATTCTCAAAACCAGTTTAGAGTTTGATTGCAAATATGATAATTTTCAAAGCGGTAAGTTTTCAAGAAGAGAATATCTCAAAGCATTAGACAAATGCGTCGAAATTGCAAAAAAACCGGTATTGATACATGTGAGCGCATTTATGGATCTTCCCTCAGAAGTTGAAATAGAAGAATTAAATCTTAGAAATTTAACAAGCCGGGAAAATCTAAAAGAGATTCAAGAAGAAGATAAAAATGGAATAATGATTGAGAAGTTCAAAGGCGGAGAGATTGATACACTCTTCACGACAAAATGCGCAAGAGGAGTAGATTTCCCAGGAGAGCAATGCAACAGCATCGTATTTACGAAATATCCTAATCCAAATCCTTCAGAACCTTTCTGGAAAATTCTCAAGCAGACAAATCCAAACCAATATTGGGATTTTTACAAAGACAAGGCAAAAAGGGATTTGCTGCAGAAAGTTTACAGAGGCTTAAGATTCAAAGAAGACCATGTTTTTCTGCTAAGCCCAGATATAAGAGTTTTAAGGGAATTCGAAAAGTAAATACAAACAAAATATTTATTAATAATAAATATCATATATTAGGAAGAGATGAAAGACACAAAATTAGACCTCCTTACAGATGCTAATAGTATGCTCTTATTAGTAGATTATCAACCCGCAATGTTTAGAGGAGTAGGCTCTGGAGATAGGACAATCATCAAAGAGGTGGCAGTTGGGGCTGCAAAGGCAGCAAGTATTCTGAAAATTCCCGTATTTTTATCATCTATAAATCCAAAATTAAATGGCGATGTAATTCCTGAAATTACAAAAATATTTTCTAATCCCAAGATATTTGCGAGAAAGGTTCCCAGCTTTGATGCTTTTGAAGATGAACCGTTACTAAAAGAGATTAAAAAAACAGGGAAAAAGAAAATAATTATTTCAGGCTTATGGACTAGCATGTGTTTTGCATTTACAGCACTTCATGCGCTCAAGGAAGGTTATGACGTATATGGATTGATTGATGCTGCAGGAGATTCTGTTCCAGAGGCACATAACTATGGAGTAAAGCGAATGCTTCAAGCAGGAGTAATTCCAGTCACATTAGTGCAATTAGTTTCTGAATGGATGCACGATTGGACAAATCCAAAAGCAGGAGACTTGATTAAAGAAGTCTATTCAAGATATGACGCAATGCTTGGAATGTAAATTATTTCTATAACCCGGTAAAAATAAACGCCCCCGCCAGGAATCGAACCTGGAGGCTCAAAGAGCCCGGTTCTCAAGACCGGTGCAATACCATTATGCGACGGAGGCACATTTTTTAGAATAGAAATGCATTAAAAAAGCTTTGGAAAATTATTTTGCTCCGAAAAGTCTCTTCCAAAAAGATTTCTTTATCTTTACCTGCCTATTATTTTCATCGTATATCTTATAGGTTATTTTTGGCTTTTCTTTTTCAAGCTTTGCTTTTTCTTCATCAGACAATTCTTTTATTGCCTGCTTCATTGCCCTGTCAATTACAGTATCCGAATATCCCTGACCAAGCAAAGCCCACCTCAAAGATTCTTCTTTATAACCCTTTGAAAGTGTTCTTTTAAGATGTTCTACAAATTCTTTTCTATAACCTTCTGCCATTAAAAAATGAGATATTAGCAGTTTAAAAATTTAAGTAAAATTTATCCTATATTATATATTATTATTCTTGTTTTGCTAATAATCCAGAGAATCTTTTGTTCTTATAAACTTCAAGGAATATCATCAAATAAGCAATTATCAGAGGACCAAGAACCAATCCAATGATTCCGAAAAAGACAAGTCCACCGATAGTTCCAAGCAATGCGAGCAGCGAATTCATCATAGCTCTCTTCGAAATTACTATTGGTCTTAATACATTATCAACAACAATTGAGGCTATACCAAAGATTACTACACCAAGGCTTGCGACATTATTTCCAGTTGCAAGAAGGTAAATAGCCATTGGTATCCAAACTATTGAGGGACCAACAATTGGCAAAACTCCGGCGAATATTGCAAGGATCATGAACAGCAATGCACTAGGAGCTCCGAATAAGAAGAATCCTAAACCTGCAACCAATCCTTGAACAAAACCAATTATAATTTGACCATAAAGAACAGAGACAGTAACATCTTTAGTCGCCTTCAAAAGTCTCTCCTGAACTTCTTTTGAAAATGGAAGAATTGTTTTAAGATATTCAATAAACTCATTCTTATCCCTCATTACAAAGAAGAAGGTAAATAAAACAACGGTCAATTGTAGCAATGTTGTTGGAAGGTTAATCAAGAAATTTGAAATGGAATTAACCATTCCTGTAGTCAAGTTTGTTATGAATGAATGAAGTACAGAGTCAATTTGTGCAGATAAAGCTTCAGAGCTTGTTAAGGAAGGGAATAATTTTTCTAGTATGGTAATAAAATTAATTTGTGAAGCAAATGTAAATACTTTTATCACTTGACCGACTAAAAATGGAATAAGAAATATTAAAGGCACAATTATAACAATCATTAAAATAACAGTAACTATTATTGTAGACCAATTTTTTGACTTAAGTCTTCTCTGTATCAGATTGTATAATGGAGCAAAGATGAATACCAAAACAAACCCAAAGATGATGGAAATTAATATAGGTTTTAACAAAAGAAATGCAAGAATCGATAATACAATCAAAACAGCAGCAACAGCGATTTCATTAAGATAACTTTTTTCCATCTTTTATTATTCTTATAAAGAAGTCGCAAATTTATAAAGGTTTTTAGATAAAATTTAAAAGAAGAGTTTTACAATAAGTCATATGAATTTTATAGAAAAGATTTTCTTGAACAAATCAGATCATTTAGTTCATTTACAATTTCAAAAATTTAGCAGGGGAACATTCAGCAATAAAGCTTTAATCAGCGCAAAAAAAACAGGAGACAAATATACTATCTTTACAGATGCTGAATTCGCGAATGAACTAGTGAGAGAAACAGCGGCAAAATTAGGAAACAAAAAAACAAGGGTGACTGGATCCATCATTTCAACAAGCGATTTGACAGGAAAGTTAGACTTCAACGGCAAAAAGCAATTCCAGGGTGTCAAGAATTATTCAATTGATAAAGAGATGGACGGAAATGAGATACTAAAACTGCTTAATGAATTTCCAAGGGCATTTTTTGCATTAAGCTTTAAAACGGATGATACTGAACTGAAGATAAAACCAAAAGCTCCTAAATCTGGAAAGCCGAAAGGCAAAGGTGATGTAAAACCTAAAGTAGATTTCTGTAAGGTTATTACTACTGATTCAAATCTCGGAAAAGGGTTTGTATTTGAAAAACATGACTTCAAAAAAGCAGATATAAACCATACGTATATTATAGAAAGCATAGAAGTTCCTGAATCATTGAAAAAATCAGAGGATTTTCTATTGGTAAGAGAAGAATCGAAAAGGAAGGGCAAGATTATAAGAGAAGCTGAAATTGATGGTGAGAAGATGAAAAAAGAGATTAATTTTGAAGCGTAAATCAATCAAAAACCTTTAAAAACCTCCTTTTCTCTTAAAATATATTCCAGGGTAGAATAAAATGTTCTCTGCTACAATAATGAGAAATGACACCAAGAACGCCAAGAAGCGGAAGTCTGCAATTTTGGCCCAGAAAGCGAGCCAATAAATTTTTACCTAGTGTAAACTGGAGTAGCTTAAAAAAAGATTCTACTAAAGGATTGAAAGGATTCATCTGTTACAAAGCAGGCATGGCTTCTGGATTTGTTCTTGATAATACCTCCGATTCAATGACTAAAGGAAAGAAAGTAATAATTCCTTTAACAATTCTTGAATGCCCAAAAAATAAGATCTTCTCGGTCAGATTCTATAAAAATGGAAAGGTCGCAAAAGAAGTCCTTGCAAAGAACCTTGACAAGGAATTGAAGAGAGTAGTAAAAATCCCAAAAAAAGAGTTAAGCCATGAACATCTAGAACATGCTAATGAATATGACAATTTGAGAGTCATCATTTACTCTGTCGTGAAAGGAACAGGAATAAAAAAAACGCCAGATTTAAGCGAAGTTGATCTTGTAGGAAATCTCGAAGAAAAGTTAAATTTCATAAAAGCACATTTGAACAAAGAGATATCCGCTCTCGATATTTTTGAAAAAGGAAAATTAATAGACTTAAGGGGATTAACAACCGGAAAGGGATTGCAGGGACCTGTTAAAAGATTTGGAATAACCTTAAAATCACACAAATCTGAAAAAGGACAAAGAAGACCAGGAAGCCTTGGTCCATGGCATCCAGCAAGAGTTACTTTCAGAGCACCAATGGCCGGACAACTTGGAATGTTCACAAGAGTCATTTACAATAATAAAATAGTAGATTTAGGCAGTTCTGAAAAAAATCCAAATTTCAAAAATATAAAAAATTTCGGAGATATAAAAACGGACTATATTCTCGTAAGAGGCTCGGTTCAGGGACCTTCAAAGAGACAATTGCTAATTACTCCTTCTTTCAGAGAAACTAAAAAACAAGCTAAAAAAGATTTCCAGCTTATTGAATTAAGATAAAATGAAAACTCATCTTTTAGACAATCAGGGAAAAAGCATAAAAGAAATTGAATTACCTAGCTTCTTCTCTGCGAAAATAAGAGAAGATTTGGTTTCTAAGATTCTTGAAGCCAAAAAGAAGAAACAGCCTTACTCTCCTTCCCCGGTTGCAGGAAAACAGCATGCTGCACGTGGAAAAGTCAATCACAGAAGACATGTATGGAGAAGCGGCTATGGAAGGGGCGGTTCCAGAATCCCAAGAAAAATCATGTCACGAAGAGGTACGCAGTTTAACTGGGTAGGAGCCGAAGTTTCCGGTACTAGAGGCGGAATGAGAGCCCACCCTCCACATATATTGTCCATGATGGAACTTCCAAAGATAAACAAAAAAGAAATGAAAATCGCATTTATGTCCGCTCTAAGTTCAACGGCTAATATTGAAGAATTAAAAAAGAAATACAGCACTCTCAGCGACGAGAAGATTGAACATCATTTACCGATAGTTGTATCTGAATTAAATTTCAATAAAACAAAAGAATTAATTTCAAGCCTCAAAAAGATTCTCGGAAAACAACTTTTCGAAGTCAGCTTGCAGAAAAAAAGTGTCAGAAGCGGAAAAGGAAAATTGAGGGGAAGAAAATACAAGAAAAGTGCAGGGTTACTTATTGTTATAGGCAATGAAGAAAAATTGAGTCTTACTGGTTTTGATATAAGAAAAGCAAACAGCGTTGATGTTATTGATTTAGCAAATGGCGGATTAGGAAGATTAACATTGTATACTGAAAAAGCAATTAAAGATCTTGAAATGAGAATAAAATGAAAAATAAAATTGAAAATAAAGCAGATGTATTGCAACTTAAACCTCTAGTTACAGAAAAGGCAGTAATGTTAATAGAATCACAAAATGTTTTGACCTTCAAACTGGGACTAGGCGCAACAAGAGATCAAATCAAAAAAGAAGTTGAAAGCCTCTTTGATGTTAAAGTCGAAAAAATAAGAGTGATGAATAGAAATAGCAAAAAATATGCTTATGTTAAATTAAATGCCAAACATCCTGCAATAGACATTGCAACGAAGCTAGGACTAATCTAATGGGTAAAAGAATAATTTCACAGGCAAGAGGGCATGGAAGCCTTTCATATAGAGTAAAAAGACAATCTTTCAAATATAGAATGCAGTATCCAAATCAAATTAACGGCGAAGGAATTGTTTTGAAATTACTTAATTCTCTTGCACATTCTGCACCTTTAGCAAAAATAAAATATGACAAAGGGACATTTTATATGCCTGCATTTAAAGGAATGATTGAAGGACAGAAAATTAATTTCGGTAAGTCGGAAAAGAACAAATCGGGGGATATATTGAGAATAAAAGATATTCCTGTTAAAACACAGATATACTGCATTGAAGCCCGCCCTGGTGATGGAGGGATTTTCATTAAGACTGCAGGAAATTATGGGACTGTAAGCAGAATTATAGGCGAGAAGATTTTTGTGCTAATGCCATCAAAGAAAGAAAGACAATTTGACCCGAATTGCAGAGCAGTATTAGGAGTAATTGCAGGAGCGGGAAGATTAGACAAGCCGATAATCAAAGCGGGAAAACAACATTTTATTAAGAAGTCAAAAGGCGGAAGAATATGGCCAAGAACCTCGGCTATCAAAGTCAATGCAATAGACCACTATTTCGGTTCAGGAAGAGGTAAGAATCCAAAGAGCAAGATTGCGAAGAGAAATGCTCCTCCTGGAAGAAGAGTGGGACATTTAAGACCAAAGAGAACAGGTAGGAAGAAATAACAATGGAAAATGATAAGATCGAAGTAAAGAAAAAGGAATTCATGTATAGAGGAAAATCTCTTGATGAATTGAAAACCTTAGAAGTCAGAGAATTTGCCCAATATCTCAAGTCAAGACAGAGAAGAGCCGCATTGCGACAGTTCAATGAAATAGAAAAGTTCATCGCAAGATCACAAAAGAAAATTTCAAAGAACAAGCAAGTTAAGACTCACAGCAGAGATTTAGTCATTGTTCCAAAAATGGTTGGTATGAGAATCAGTATTCATACTGGACGAATTTTCGAACCAATTGAAATAACGGGAAATATGCTTGGGCACAGACTTGGAGAATTCGCATTGACAAGAGCAAAGGTCAAACATGGAAGCGCGGGTGTCGGAGCAACTAAGGGAAGTAAATCAAAATCTAAGAAATAAAAATGACAGAAATACAAGAAGCTAAAATGGAAGAGAAGAAAGAAGAAAAGATAATTGAAACTGCAAAAGAAAAAGCAGAAGAGAAAAAGGAATCTAAGAAAGAAGCCAAGAAACCGAAGACAGAGGCGTTCGTAAATTCCTTCAATGCACATCTTTCCACAAAAACAAGCGCTTATGTATGCAAATTCATAAAAAATAAAAGCATTGAATCGGCCATTAGCGATTTAGAAATGGTCATTGCGAAGAAAAAAGTTGTTCCAATGAAAGGAGAAATACCACATAGAAAAGGAAAAGGAATAATGGCAGGAAGATATCCAAGAAATGCAGCAGAACATTTTATCCAATTATTGAAGACACTTAAAGGCAATTCAAATGTAAACGGTATTGAAGAACCGATTATTGTTGAAGCGGTTGCAAACCTTGGAGAGAGACCATTTGGGAAATATGGCGCTGTAAGAAGAAAAAGGACACATATAAGAATAGTCGCTAAAAATAAAGTAACTAAGGAGAAAAAGAAATAAAATGGAAGAAAAAAATGTTGTAAAGTTCAAGAAAGATGAATTCGCAATCAAAGAATTTGTGAAAAATTCAGTCGGAAGAGGAAAAGTCAGCAGAGTACAAATAGAATATACTCCTGTTGGTGAAAAGATAATTATCTCCACGCACAAAACCGGCTTAGTAATCGGAAGAGGCGGGGAAAGAATTGATGAATTGACAAGAATCCTTAAAACAAAATTCAAATTAGAGAACCCTCATCTTGAGATAGAAGAAATCAGACATCCAGAATTTGATGCGCAAATTACTGCAGATGAAATTGCATTGGGATTAGAAAGATTCGGTCCCCTTAGATTCAAGGTAATTGCATACAGAACCTTGCAAAAGATCATTGAAGCTAAAGCTCTCGGCGCTGAAATCAGATTAAGCGGAAAGCTTCCGGGTGCAAGAGCAAAGTCCTGGAGATTTGCACAAGGATATCTTAAGAAAACAGGAGAAAGCGCAAATGTTGTGGACCGGGCCCAATCAAGAGCAGAAACAAGGCCGGGAACTGTCGGAGTAAAAGTCGGAATCCTGCCTCCAGATGCTATCCTAAAAGATAAAATCATAATCAATGACGAATTAATTGAAAAATTAAAGGCAAATGCTCAATTCAAAGAAGAATCCCCAATTAAAGTAAAGAAACATAAAAAATGAAATCAAAAGAATTTAAAGAAATGAACAAGGAAGAAAGGGAAAGCAAACTCAAGGAATTAAAATTAGAATTAGTAAAGTCAAAAGTCAATGCTTCCAAGGGCGGAAGTTCAAAAATAAAAAACATTAAAAAAACAATAGCCCAGATACTCACACTCAACAAATAAAATGAATATATGTCCAAAATGCGGATTGCCTTTAGAGGCATGCGTTTGTGAACAGATTGTTAAAGCCGGTCAGAAGATACGAGTGACCTTAGACAAGAAGAAGTACGGAAAGACCGTTACGATTGTCTCGGGCTTCGACAAAGGCGTGGACGTCAGAAAGGTCGCAAAAGACCTGAAAAACGAACTGGCCTGTGGCGGAACCTACGAGGGAAATTCCGTGGAACTTCAGGGAGATCACTTGAGGAAGATAAAACCAGTCTTGGAGAAGATGGGCTTTAACATAGAATAAACAAACAAAAACGAAATGAAAACGAAAATGGAAGAAATGAAAAAAAAGAAAACTCCGGAAATAGTGAGAACTACCTGCCATGATATTGATTGTCCTTTCCATGGGAGATTAAGCGTCAGGGGAAGAGCATTTGAAGGAGTTGTAATAAGCAAAGCTCACAAAAGAATTGCAATCGAATTCGAAAGAACAATCTACGTAAGAAAATATGAAAGATATGCTAAACTCAAGACAAAAATTCATGCTCGACTTCCCTTATGCCTTGATAAAGAAGTCAATATTGGGGATTACATAAGAATAGAAGAATGCAGACCATTGAGCAAGATCATCCATTTTGTAGTTACAAACAAAATTCGTTCAGGAGAAGGAAAATGAAGGCAATAGGCGCTAGAGCAACAAGAGCTTTGAATGTTGGAGCAATGGTAATCGCAGCAGATAACAGCGGAGCAAGGATTGTAAGAATTGTCTCTGCCAAAAGATGGAAAGGTAAGAAAGGAAGACAAACAACTGCAAAAATCGGCGATTGGGTAAAAGTCAGCGTAAGAAAAGGCCTGCCAGACATGAGAGGAAAAGTATTCGATGCAATAGTCATCAGACAAAAAAAATCATACAGAAGATTAAATGGAGAAAGAATAGCATTCGAAGATAATGCTGTCGCACTCTTGAAAGATGAAAAGGGAAATCCTAAAGGAACGCAAATAAAGGGCCCTGTAGCAAGAGAAATTATGGAGAGATGGCCACAAGTAGCTAAAATTGCGTCAACGGTATACTAAAATGAAAAATAAATTTAAGAAAAGCTGGAAAGCAAGCAGACAACCTCGAAAGCAGAGGAAATATCTAGCTAAAGCTCCGCTCCACATAAAGAAAAAATTTGTGAGTGCAAATCTCTCTGAAGATTTAAGAAAAAAATACGGCACAAGAAATCTCTCTATAAGAAAAGGAGACACTGTCAAAATCATGAGAGGAAAGTTCAAAGGCAAGAGAGGTAAAGTTACCAAGGTCCTATTAAAGACTTCAAAAATCATTATTGATGGAATCCAAATAAAAAAGAAAGATGGATCAAAAATAGATGTCAAAATGGAACCCTCAAATTTGCAGATACTAGAATTGAATCTTGATGATAAAAAAAGAATTAAAAGCAAAGAAAAAACAGAAGTTAAGGAGAATAAATAAAATGCATTTGAAAAGACAGGAAAGTCCAAAAAGCTGGCCTATTGAAAGGAAAGGAACGACTTACTTAGTAAGACCCAACTACAGCATATATCAGGGAGTTCCGATATTAATTATTATCAGAGACATGCTTAAATTTGCAAAAGATAGAAGAGAAGTAAAAAAAGCCCTTAATTCCAAACAGATTTTATTGAACCAAAGAATTGTTTTTGATGACAAAGACAATGCTGTCCTATTTGATGTTATAACAATTATTCCTCCAAAAGAAAGCAATTTGCCTGAAAAGAATTACCGAGTATTGATAGGGAAGAATAAGAAATTTGAATTGAAAGAAATTCACCAATCCGAATCAGAACATAAAATAGCAAAAGTCATTAACAAAACGACATTAAAAGGAAAGAAAACACAGATAAATCTTAGCGATGGAAGAAATTTCATTTCTGATCTTAAATGCAAGATGAATGATTCTGTTTTAGTAAATTTAAAAAATAAAAAAATTGAAAAGTGCATACCTATGAAAAAAGATGCTAAGGCAATCGTATTTTCAGGAAAGCATGCCGGCGGGGAAGGAATAATAAAAGAAATTGACGAAGAAAAAAACATTGCAAGATTAGAAAGTCATGGAGAGATAATTAATATTTTAATTAAACAAATTATGGTGCTAGAATGAGCAAGGATATGAGAGAGATAAAAATAGAGAAGCTGGTAATCAGTGTAGGCGGAACTGAAGATAAACTGGAAAAGAACACTAAATTAATAGAATTACTTACTGGAAGAAAAGCTGCAAAAATGAAGACAAGAAAAAGAATTCCTACTTTAAGTGTAAGACCAAATTTGAATGTTGGATCTGTAATTACGATAAGAAGGGATTTTGATGAGTTATTAAGAAGATTATTGGTTGCTGTGGATAATAAAATAAGAAAAAAACAAATCAGTGAAAATACATTCTCATTTGGAATCAAAGAGTACATTGAAGTTCCAGGATTAGAATATCAAAGAGATCTCGGAATTACCGGTTTCGATGTTACATTGACTTTCAAAAGAGCGGGAAAAAGGATTCAGCTCAGAAGAATAAGAAATAAGAGTCTTCCTAGAAAACAGAGAATCAGCAAGGAAGAAATAATTAAATATATGGAAGAAAAGTATCAGACGAGGTTTAGATAAAATGACAGCAAGCGATTGGAGAAAAATATTGAAACAGCTCAAGGACAAACCCGTTGTAATGGATAAGTTCATTAGACATAACAAGCCTAAGGTCAGAAAGAATGGAATTGCATTGAATAAATGCGAGAGATGCGGAAGATTTGGAGCTCATATAGGTTCATACGGATTAAATTTATGCAGACAATGTTTCAGAGAAATCGCTGTAGATATTGGTTTCAAAAAATATTCATAAAATGGCACAAGATATAGTAGCAGATGCATTGAACATGATAAAGAATGCCAAAAAGGCCGGAAGAGATAGTGTCAAGATTGACAGAATCTCGAATCTCCTAATTGAAATCCTCAAAATAATGAAACAAAAGGAAGCCATCAAGAGATATAAGATAGATAGTAAAAACAGAAGCGTTGAGGTTGTCTTTGGAGATTTCTTGGAATGCAAATCGATTAAACCAAGATTTACGGTAAACAAAGACCAAATAGAAAAATACAGGAAAAGATATTTGCCAGCAAGGAATATCGGAACAATAATCATCTCAACTAACAAAGGTTTGATGAGCCATGAAGAAGCAATGGAGAAAGGAGTCGGAGGAATCTTAATTTCCTACTTTTATTAAAATGAAAAAAGAAATTTCACAAAAGATAGAAATTCCGCAGAATACCGAGATAGTCATAGAAGGAAACATCATAATCGTTAAAGGCGTCCATGGAGAAAACAGAAGAAAATTAGATCTGAAAGAATTGGAAATTCATAAAGAAGATAATCATTTAACCATAAGCTGCAAGAAAGCAACAAAAAAGGAAAAAAAGAGAATAAATACCTCAATAGCACACATAAAAAATATGATTAAAGGTGTTTCAAATAAATTTGAATACCAAATGAAGATATGCTTCTCACATTTCCCAATAACTGCAGAAGTGAAAGGCCATGAATTGATTATAAAAAATTTCTTGGGCGAAAAGCAGAATAGAAAATCAAAAATCCCTAAAGGAGCAGAGATAAATGTGGGCAAAGAAATCATAACCATAAATTCAATAGACAAGGAAATTGCTGGACAGGCCTGCAAATATTGAAACGGCAACTAAAATCAGAAATAGGGATAAAAGAGTTTTCCAGGATGGAATTTTCATTATAAATAAAGCAGGAAAAGAAATATGACCGCAAAATTTGTGAGAAGAACCTGGAACAAATACTCAAAGCTCGGACTTAGGAGGAAAAAGAAACAAGTCTGGAGAAGGCCTCATGGAAGAGATAACAAGATGAGAGAGAAGAGAGGAGGCTATCCTCCAGTAGTAAGCATTGGTTACAGAGGAGAAAAAGCATTCAGAGGAAAAATAGAAGAAAAGAATGCTGTAATGGTAAAGAATCTAAAGGATCTTTCAAAAATTAAAAAAGGAGAAATCGCAATCATAGGAAAAATCGGGAAAAAGAATAAATTAGAAATTGCCAAAAAGGCAAAAAATGAAAACATTCCAATTTACAATCTGAATATAAATAAATTCCTTAAACAAGCAAAATGAAACTCGATAAGAAAAAAGCTTTAGCTGCAAGAATTTTTGGAGTTGGAAAGAAAAGAATAATCTTCGTTGAGCCAAGACTTGATGAAATCAAAGAAGCAATTACAAAGGATGATATCCGAGCCTTGAGAGCAGATGGAGCAATAATAATTAGAGAGATAAAAGCAAAAAGATCCACACAAAAAAGGAAGGTTAAGAGAAGTCCAGGGAACATCAGAAAGAATGCAAAAAACAGAAAAAGGGAGTATATCACAATTACAAGAAAATTAAGAAAAGACGTCCAAGACTTAAAAAACAAAAACCTTTTAACGAAGGAACAAACAGTAGATATCAGAAAGAAAATCAGAAACAGATATTTCAGAAGTAAATCTCATCTAAAGGAATATATTAGCACATTAGAAAAATGAAAAAAGTATTTAATCGAAGAAGGGAAGGGAAAACCGACTACGGCAAGAGAATAAAATTGCTTAGCGGAGGCATCCCAAGAGTTGTCTTCAGAAAAACTAACCGATATATAATCGCGCAATATGTCATATCAAAAGAAGCAAAAGATAAGATAGAAATCGGTTTGACTTCAAAAAATCTTGAAAAGTACGGATGGCCAAAAGAATTTGAAGGAAGCTTAAAGTCAATCTCTGCCGCTTATCTTACTGGATTTTTAATGGGGAAAAAAATTTTGAAAGAAAAGAAAGAAAAACCAATTTTTGACATCGGCATGACCTCTTCAACGCATAAAACAAAACCATATGCTTTCCTTAAGGGACTTATTGATGCAGGACTAAAACTGGATCATGATGCAAAAATATTTCCTGAAGAAAACAGAATTAAAGGAAAACATATGAAGAAAGATTTTTCACCTTTATATGAAAAAATTAAATTGAATATCGAGAAAGAATAATGGCTGAAAAAGAAAGCAAGAGATTCGAGATAAAAAAAGAAGATTACGACGCTCCTGTAGCTGACGCTGCAGAGAAGATTATAGAAAAAGACATAAATGCCGGCGAAGAAGAATTAGACGAAGAAATAGAAAAAGAATTAGAAGGAAAAGAATATATTGCACCCGAAGAAAAATCAATCAGAAATGAATTTTTGTCCTGGACTCCAAAGACTAAACTGGGAAGAGAAGTCAAGGAAGGAAAGATAAAAAACATTGATGAAATTCTGGACAACAATATTAAGATTCTTGAAGATAAAATCGTTGATTCTTTAATGAATTTGAAATCAGACTTAAGCTCTGTCGGACAATCTAAAGGTAAATTTGGCGGCGGAAAAAGAAGAGCATGGAGACAGACCCAGAAAAAAACAAAAGAAGGCAATGTCCCAAACTTCTCTGCACTTGCAATTGTCGGCGATGAAAATGGGCATATAGGAGTCGGAGACGGAAAAGCTAAAGAAACTCTGCCTGCAAGAGACAAAGCTGTAAGAAAGGCCAAGCTTAATTTGATAAAAATCAGAAGGGCCTGTGGAAGTTTTGACTGCTCCTGCTCAGAAGAACATTCAATTCCTATGAAAGTTATGGGAAGATCCGGAAGTGTAAGAGTAATCTTAATACCCGCACCTCAAGGAACAGGATTAGTTGTCGCAGATGAATTAAAGAAGGTACTGCAACTAGCAGGAGTGAAAGATGTTTATAGCAAAACATTCGGCAAGAAGCAAACAACATTCAATTTAGTTAAAGCATGCATGAATGCATTGGAGAAAACAAACACAAAATGATATGCCTTATAAGAATCAAAGGAGAAGTGGGATTAAGGAGAGATGTAGAGGAAACCTTGAATAGATTGAGGCTTAAAAGAAAATATTCCTGCGTTGTAATGGCTCATCCAAAAGAAGAACAATTGGGCATGATTAAAAAAGTTAAAGATTTTATAGCATTTGGCGAAATAAATGAAGGAACATTTGAAAAACTAGTTGAAAAAAGAGGACAAATAATTGACAAATCAAAAAAGATTAATGCTAAAGAGATCGCAAAGGAAATTGAAAAAGGAAAGAGGTATGAAGAATTAAATTTGAAGCCTTTTTTCAGATTGCATCCACCAAGAGGGGGAATAAAGAGCAAATATCATTTTCCACAAGGAGTTTTAGGAAATCACAAAGAAAAAATAAATGAATTACTGGAGAGAATGCTATGATAAAGACACATAAGAAAAGAAAAACAGGAAAGTACAGAGGAAAGAGAGCCGGAACCTATGGCTGGGGAGCAAGAAAAAAGCATAAGAAAAGCGGACATAGAGGTGGAAAAGGAATGGCCGGAACCGGTAAGCGAGGAGATCAGAAAAAAACATTAGTTCAAGCCCTTTACGGAAATGACTATTTCGGAAAGCAGGGAGTCACAAGCAGGGGAACACAAAAAGACAAATCAAATAAAATTAATTTAGCAGATATTGAAAGAAATCTTGATAGCTATATAAATAAGGGAATTGCAAAAAAAACAAGCAAAGGAATTGAAATTGACTTAGGTTCTTATAAAATACTGGGAGATGGAAATATAAAGAATAAGCTTTTTATAAAATCAAGGAGCGCATCAAAAACTGCAGAAGAAAAAATTAAAAAAAGCGGTGGCGAGATTTTTATAAAGGAAAACGCTGATATAGAGGCATAAAATGGATTTTAGAGGGATCCTCAAATTTATTCCAGAGGTCAAATCTCCTGAAGAGAAAAAACTTAGCTTTGGAGAGAAAGCTAAGTGGACGATTATTGTCTTGCTTTCATTTTTTATTCTTACAAATATTCCTCTTTTTGGATTATCTGCTAATGCCTTATCAAGATTTCAATATCTTGCTATAATTCTTGGAACAAACTTTGGTAGCATAATCTCCTTGGGAATTGGGCCTATTGTCATGGCCTCTGTTATCCTGCAATTGCTTGCAGGTTCCGGAATTCTGAATATAGATACGACAAATGCTGAAGGAAGAAGATTTTTCCAGGGGCTTCAGAAATTGCTCACCTTCTTCTTCATAATCTTTGAAGCAGTAGTTTATGTATTAATGCAAGGATTGCAAGCAACCCCTGGTTTTGCATGGCTAGTGATCTTCCAACTTATACTTGGAGGTATCGCAATCTACTATATGGATGAACTAGTTGGCAAATGGGGACTAGGCCAGGGAATAAGTTTGTTCATCGCAGCAGGCGTTTCATGGAGGCTTATAACAAGTTCGCTACAATTTATAGATCAACAGGGAAGAAATTGCCTTCTTAATTTCTCCACTGTTCCTTGCTCTGGAAAGATTTTGGTTTTAATACAATCTCTAGTAACAAAACAAAATGTTGAATTAGTATCTGCAGCTGCAGCCATTCTTGTAACTATCGGTATATTTTTATTAGTTATTTGGGCACAGAGCTTGAAAGTTGAAATTCCATTATCTTTTGGAAGAATAAGAGGATATACCGTAAAACAGCCATTAGCATTTTTCTATGCTTCAGTTATTCCAGTCATCTTAACCGCAGCTTTAGTCGCGAATGTACAATTATTTGGAGGAATCTTCGAAAATGCAGCGACAGCTTGTTTATCGGGAGGGACATGTACTGGACTTGCCAGGTTTGCTTCGCATTTCACATTCTTAGGTCATTTTGTGCAGGGACAGGCTGTTTCTGGATTTGCATTCTGGATCGGATCCACTAATATTCTTGACCTATTAATCAGGGGGGGATTCCTTCCACAATATATTTTACAAGGAATTATCCATGCATTATTCTTCATGACATTTTCTACACTATTCGCCGTATTCTGGGTCAAGACATCAGGTATGGATGCTAAGTCACAAGCACATAAAATTGCAGCTTCTGGTTTGCAAGTTGCCGGATTCAGACAAGATGAAAGAGTTTTAGAAACAATTCTTGATAGATACGTCATGCCTTTGACTGTGATGGGGGGAATAGCAATTGGGCTTTTGGCTTCTGTAACGGATTTGATGGGTGCTTTAGTTTCTGGAACATCAATCTTGCTGGTAATTATGATTACAAATCAGTTCTATCAAAGCATTGCGCAGCAACATCCAGAGATAATAAATCCCTCTTTAGGAAAATTTGTTAAGGGTTAACTTTTAAAAACCAATCTGATTAGTAGATAACATGAATAAAGAAGGAAGTTATGCCCCGATATTTATTATAATGGCTCTGTCCATTTTAATTGCAGGTTTCTGGAACCAGATTCCATACCTTAAATCTTCAATAGATTATGTTTTGAATCCGACTGCAGGATGGCTTTTAAGTTGGAATAAGACTATTGGGATGTTGCTAGTTGTCTTCATCATTTCCCTTATATCAATATTAGTACAAAAATATGCTACAGATCAAAAACAGCTTAAAGAATTAAGAAAGGAACAAAAACTTCTTCAGGAAGAAATGAAAAAATTCAAAGAACATCCTGAAAAATTAATGGAATTGCAGAAAAAGCAAATGGCATTTCTTCCGCAAACAATGAAGCTCAGCACAAGGGCCATATTATTCACCGGTGTCCCTTTCATCTTACTTTTTAGATGGTTTAATGATTATTTTGTTGCAAGCCCCTATAATTTCTTAGGTTTCATCTCTTGGTTTTGGTTTTATCTGATTTTCACATTGATATTTACTGCAATTCTAAGAAAAGTGCTGGATGTAGTTTAAGAAGATTTAAAAGTAATTTAATTTCTTAAAATAATGGAAAATCAAGAAATTGTCTTCAAATTGGGAATGCTTGAACAACAATTGCAGGCTGTAGACAGAGGAATCACTGAACTTGAATCTTTGAATCTTGGATTGGATGAGATTAAGGGTTCTAAGGATAAAGAAATTTTTGCCCAAATTGGAAGGGGAATTTACATTAAAGCAAAAATTATCTCGGAAGAATTAACAGTCAATATTGGAGAAAACAATTTTGTAAACCGGGATGTTTCTGAAACAAAGAAATTAATTATAGACCAGATAAAAAGATTAAAAGACGTCGAAGTAGAATTGGAAAAAAATATTGAGACTACCAATAATGAATTTCTCATAATAGTTCAAGAATATCAAAAACAGGAAAAATCAGAGCAATAATTTAAAAATTCTGCTACTATCATTCTGGAATGTTAGAGTCTTTAATTAATCCAAGAAAAGCTGAAAGAAAACCTTGGGAAATGTTTTTTATTGGTTTAATTTATGCTTCTCTTTCTTTGCTCCTTGTCCATTGGTTTTTTTCAAGCGATGCCGTTTTATCGCAATATTCTGGTATTCTGATTGTAACTTTTTGTGTAATGTTCTCTTTGCCTTTTATGTATTTTATAATAAGAAGGGAAGAAAATAATGATGAAGTGGAAGAAGGCAGCGTGTGGAATATTCACAAAGATGCCATTTATGCTTTAATGTGGCTATTCCTTGGATTCATAGTCGCTTTTTCTTTTTGGTACATCATTCTTCAAGATAATAGTCTATTTAATGCACAAGTCGGAATCTATTGCTCAATAAACAGCCCAAACAATGTAAATAGCTGCATTACACAATATCTTCCTGCAAACCAGATTAGCGGAGCTGCAAGCACGGCAAATCCGATTCAGTTTATCTCAATTTTAGAAAATAACATGTTTGTGATGATATTTACATTATTACTATCTTTGGTCTTTGGAGCGGGGGCCATCTTTATTTTGGCATGGAATGCTAGCGTCATCTCTGCAAGCATAGGAATTTTCACAAAGTATAACTTAATTGACATCCCTCTTGGCATTGCGAGATATATGATCCATGGTTTTCCCGAGATTACTGCATATTTCATTGCAGCGTTAGCGGGGGGAATTTTTGGCGTCGGAATTGCAAGACACGGAATAAAAAATAAAATGTTTGTAAAAGTCACTCAACATGCCGCAGTATTGATTTTAATATCAATTGCTTTGCTAATTATCGCTGGATTGATGGAAGTTTATCTAACTCCTCTTTTGTTTCATTAACTTTAAAAGCGAAAAAATATTCTGAAGATTATGGTTGAGCCTTTATTATTTGGAACAATCTTAATCAGTTTTTTTGTAACTCTTTTGATTATGCCTCTTTGGATTAAAAAGGCAAAACAAATCGGATTGATCTGGGAAGATATGAATAAGCCGCATAGAGAAAAGAATGTCGCAAGCTCTGGGGGGGTTATTGTTATCCTTGGAACTCTTGTAGGTGTTTTTCTATATATCGCGATTAGAACATTTTATTTCAAATCATCTGATGGCGGAACTTTAGTTGATATTTTTGCAATAATCAGCTCTCTATTTCTGGTAACTGGAGTTGGTTTAATCGATGATTTATTTGGCTGGAAAAAAGGGGGCATGTCAATCCGTTCTAGGCTAATTTTAATCTTATTCTCAGCAGTTCCCCTAATGGTGATTAATGCAGGGAACTCCTCAGTAATGGGGATTAATATCGGTCTTTTATATCCTTTATTGGCGATTCCAATCGGTGTTGTTGGTGCAACTACAACTTATAATTTTTTGGCAGGATATAATGGATTAGAGGCAAGACAGGGAATTTTAATTTTATCTGCACTTGCATTTGTTGCTTACTTGCATGGAGAAAGTTGGCTTAGCCTTATCGCATTAATCATGGTTGCTTCCTTATTCGCCTTTTATTTATTTAATAGATATCCCTCAAAAGTATTCCCGGGAGACGTAATGACTTATTCAATTGGTATGATGATTGCTGCAATAGCTGTTTTAGGGGGATTGGAATTAATTGCCATCTTATTCTTTATACCTTATATTATAGAAACGATATTAAAATCGAGAGGCAGATTGAAGAAGTATAGCTTCGGCAAACCCAATGATGATGGAACTCTAGATTTGGCATATGATAAAATTTATGGATTAGAACATTTGGCAATTAAAATACTGAAAAAAATAAAGCCTAGCCATAAAGTATATGAAAGAGATGTTGTCAATTTAATAAACGGGTTTCAGTTAATAATAATTATATTAACTTTAATTATTACTAATAATCTTTGAGTTTTCATAATCTTTTTAAATGAATTAACTATATAGCATAATGCCAGACGAAGAAATAAAAATTAGCCTTAATAAGACAAAAGAGACTTTTCGTAAGGTTTTGAAATTTTTTGAGCAAAAAAAGTTAATAACAATTCTATCATTATCCCTTCTTTTAATAATTCTAATTATTGGGATTTTTATGAGACTGCAAAATTTGCCCTTGCTTGTAGATCATACAACGGGACAATATGTACCACAACTGGAGTTAGATGCTTTTTATTGGCTAAGAGAAGCCGCAATAATCTTACAGACAGGCCATCTTCCCCTTGTCGATACCCTTAGAGTTGGTGCAGGAAATATCTCCTTTTCTCCAGAAATACTCCCTTCTGTTTTAGTTGATGTGTATAAATTTGTTCATTTATTTAATTCATCCATAACATTAAATTTTATTGACGTAATTTATCCCGTGGCCGCATTTGGCATAGGCCTTATTATTTTCTATTTCTTGGTTTACAAATTAACACGGTCTAAATTAACTGCCGTGATAAGTGCTTTGTTCTTAACCGTAATACCGACTTATTTTTATAGAACGACTACCGGTTTTGCAGATCACGATGCTTTTGGATTTATGATCTTCTTTTCTATCCTCTTAGTATATACTCTCTCACTTATATGGCTCAATAAAAAAGATGAAGAAAGAAAAATTAAGACGAATAAATTATTAATCGGCATATTACTTGGCGCGTTGGTAGGTTTCTTTACCGCTTTGACTATTGCAAGCTGGGGGGGAATATCGTTGTTTATCCCAATGATTATTCCATTAAGTTTCTTTGCATTTTGGCTAATTAAAATCAAAAGTTTAGAGACAGAGAAAAAAGAACTGCCTAAATTTTTATTGTTTTATATCTCTTTTGCGATCTTTAGTCTAATTTTTGCTTTGATGTTTAATTTTCCATTGAGTGATATATTAAATAGGATTTTTATAAATCCAACGAGTTTTTTACTGGGCTTTGTTCTTTTATTTAGCCTTTTTGATTTTTTAATCATAAAGTTTATGGATAAAATTCCAATAAAAAATATAAAGAAACATCATGTTTTATGGGCTATAATCTTTTCCGGGTTAGTCGGATTTATTTTCTTAGCTATTCAGGGGGATTTATCTTCATTTATTTCTAGCATTTCTACCCAAATTGTAACTCCTTTTGGCACGGATAGACTTACAGTCACCGTTGCAGAAGACAGGCAAACATTCACCACAGATTGGATCTCACAAGTAGGAAGCATCTTCTTTTGGTTATTTTTTGCGGGATTAATTACTTTTGGGATTAATCTATCAAAGAGTATAAAAGAAAAGAAAAGAAAAATAGGTTTTGTTTTATTATGGGTTTTATTGGTCTCAGCGCTATTACTCGGTCGATATTCACAGTCTAGTTCTGTTTTGAATGGAGGATTTTTCAGCAAACTACTTTTATTCGGCAGCATCCTTATATTTTCAATTTATTGCTTTAGGATTTATATTAAGGATCATCTTGAGATACGCCCAGAATTATTAATATTATTTGCCACAACAATTATCATGCTTGTGGCTGCAAACACCGCTGCATATGTAATGTCCATTGTAAGTCCTTTCGCTTGCATATTTGTTGGATATCTAGTCTATAATCTTGGAAGCTATTTCAAAAATGGAAAAGATGACTTGTTAAAAATGATCTTAGGCCTCTTATTAATCGGTGCAATCGTGGCAACTGCATTCAGTTTTGTTGCATTATACAATGCTTCCTCATATCAAGCAAAAAATACGGGGATTGGCACTTATGGCGCGCAATGGGATGATGCAATGGCTTGGGTAAGAAATAATACGCCTATTAACTCTATATTTGTACATTGGTGGGATTATGGATATGACCTTGAATTTTTAGCACAGAGGCCTACACTCTCCGATGGAGGGCATTTCGAAGGGACATTTAGAGATAATCTAATCGGAAGATATGTCTTAACCGAAACAAATCCGAATCTTGCCCTTAGCTTTATGAAATCAAATAATGTTTCTTATCTTCTAATAGATCCTACAGATTTAGGAAAATATCCTGCTTACTCTCTTATTGGAAGTGATACCTCCTTAAGCGATAGAGCATCATCCCTTCCAGTAATGGTTTCAGATCCAAGCCAAACACAGACTGCTAATAATACTACAACAAGAATTTATCAGAATGTTGTCCCAACAGACCAGGATATAGTCTATAATACTTCTCAAGGACCAATCTTTTTACCTCAGGGGCAAGCATATGTAGTCGGGATTATATTGCAATCAAACACCAATTCATCGACAAATGCAATTTCCTTCTCGCAGCCACAAGAGGTTTTATATTACAATAACCAGCAAATAAGAGTTCCTTTGAGATATTTATATTTCAATAATAGATTAGTCGATTTTGGAAGCGGATATGTTGGCGCCACATATGTTCTCCCAACACTTGGACAAAATGCAGCAGGCAGTATCCAGATAGACAGCTTTGGCTCTGTGATTTATCTTTCTCCAAAAGCCTTTGGAAGCTTATTTGCGCAACTCTATTTGATGAATGACCCATTCAATGAATATCCTACAGTAACATTGGCCCATTCTCAGGATGATTCAATGATACAAAGCTTAAAAGCCCAGGGGTTCACAGGAGATTTTGTTTATTACAATGGTTTTGATGGTCCAATAAAAATCTGGAAAACAGATTATCCCTCCAATATTCTTTCTAAATCCGAGTTTACTCAAACTTCGGGAGTATATGGTGGCTTTGATAATTTGACGGTCACGTCTTAAAAGTCAAATCTCAGTATTCAAATTCACAAAGTTTAATTCTATATCTAAATTTAATAAAACTTATAAAGGGAATTATATCACATCAATTTATGATAGATGGAAAGAAGGTTGCATTAATTTTTGGTATAAGTGGACAAGATGGAAGCTATCTTGCAGAATTGCTTCTTGAAAAAGGGTATTATGTAAGAGGAGTTATAAGAAGAGCAAGTTTTCCAAATACAAAAAGAATTGATCATTTAGATAAATATGATACACAACTTGGAAAAACAGAACAGTCTCCCTTTTTTCTGCTCTATGGGGATTTATCCGATTCTTCTAGTATAAGAAATGTTTTAGAAAAAATTAATCCAGATGAAATTTATAATATGGGGGCCCAAAGCCATGTTGGAATAAGTTTTGAGAATCCTGAATCTACACTCAATTATAATGCCTTAGGTCCATTAAGAATCCTAGAAGCTATAAGAGATATGAATTTAAAATGCAAATATTACCAAGCTTCTTCAAGTGAAATGTTTGGAATTTCGCCTCCTCCCCAAAATGAATGGACTCCGATGATTCCACAAAGTCCGTATGGTATTTCTAAATTAGCAGCATATCATTTAACCAGGATGTATAGAAAAGCTTATGGAATTTTTGCTTCAAATGGTATCTTATTTAATCATGAATCTCCGAGAAGAGGATTGAATTTTGTAACGAGAAAAGTCACTTTAGGTATTGCAAAAATAATTGTTGGAGAAGAAAAAGATCTTTCTCTAGGAAATCTAGATGCTAAAAGGGACTGGGGATTCTCTAAAGAATATGTTGAAGCTATCTGGAGAATATTGCAACATGATGTGCCCGATGATTTTGTTATAGCAACGAAAGAAACTCATTCTGTGAGAGAATTTGTCGAAGAAGCTTTTAGATTACTTGGATTAAATTGGGAAGATTTCGTTAAAGTAAGTGACAATTACAAAAGACCAGCAGAGGTTCCAGCATTGCTTGGCGATTCTTCAAAGGCAAAAAATATACTAAACTGGGAGCCAAAAGTAAAATTCAAGGAATTAGTAAAAATGATGATTGCTTCAGATTTAAAAGAAAAGATGAAAGAGAAAGGAATTGTTCCTATGAATGAAGAACAGCCAGATGATTTCTATATTGAAAAGGGAAGAGAGTTAGCAAGGGGATTAATCAAGTAATATGAAAATAAATTGGAATGAACCCAAATTCGGAGAAGAAGAAATTAAAGAAGTTAATGAGGTAATTAATTCATCTTATGTAAATGAAGGTCCAAAAACAAAGCAATTAGAAGAAGAGATAAAAAAATTTCTTGGAGTTAAGTATGTTGTTTTGACAACAAATGCTACAGCGGCCTTATTTTTAGCGATTAAAGCTGATGCTATTATAAAAAATAAACAAGACTTTGAAGTTATTGTTCCAGATTTAACAATGATTGCTACAGCAACAGCAGTAGAATGGGCTGGAGGTAAGCCTGTTATAGTTGATGTTGAAAAAGATAGAGTGACTATCGATGTCAACAAAATAGAAAATAAAATTAATAACAAAACAATTGCAATAATTCCAGTCCATATATTAGGAAGAGCAGCCGATATGGAACGATTAAAGGAACTCGCATCTAAATATAATCTATCTATAATAGAAGATGCTGCAGGAGCATTAGGATCTAAAGACAAATATGGAATAAATCTAGGAACAATTGGGAAAGTAGGTGTTTTCTCCCTACAATCTAATAAGATAATTACAAGCGGTCAGGGGGGAATAATTGTGACTAATGATGAAAAATATTATGAAATTATCAGAAGACTTAGAGATTTCGGCAGATTCAGCAATAAAGAGTTTGTTCATGAAAAAGTAGGATATAATCTGAAATTTAATGACTTATCTGCAGCATTAGCTCTCGCACAGTTCAGAAAAATAGAGGATAAAAAGAAAATGCTTATGAATCAAAAAGAATTATATCAAAACAAACTTAGGGGTATCGAGGGCATAAAATTTCTAAATTACCTTCCTAATGAGATTCCACTTTGGGTAGAAGTAATTACAGACAATAGGGATAATCTTGTAGCATATCTTAGTAAAAATGATATTTATCCAAGGGAATGCTGGCCTGCAATACACTCAAATCCTCCTTACAAAAACCAAGGGAATGATATAGACTTCCCAAATTCATCTTCTTTATCTAAAGATATACTTTGGCTTCCAAATGGTCCCGCAATAACTTCAGAACAAATATCTTTTATTTGTGATAAAATTTTGGAATTTTATAATAAATCTAGTTTAGATTTAAAAAAAGTACACGAGGATGATAGAGGATACATCTATCTAGTAAGAAATTTATTAGAAAATAACAAAGAGTTTACATTTTTAGAAACAAAAAAAGGATTTGCAAGGGGCGGATGCCTTCATCCTAAAGACGAATATGTTGTTGTTTTAAAAGGAAAAATAAAACTTATCTTGGGGAATGAAGAAAAAGAATTAGTTACAGGACAATCAATGAAAATCCCCGCAAATAAAACCCATGCTTGGGTTGCTCTAGAAGACTCCATTCTCTCAGAATGGGGAGTAACTGAAGAAGAAAAGAAAGAAAGAGATTTAGAGCTGAGAAAAATTATAGATAGAATTAACGAAGAGAATAAAAAGTCCAGTAAAATTAACATTTAAAATAACTTTCTAACTATCTTAAGAATGGATCGCATAAAAGTTTACTTACAAAGTCCATGGAGATTTTCTGATTCTCCATATTACCTCTATTTAAGACAAAATCCGCCAGATAATGTAGAATATGTTAATGCTGATGAATTTCGACTTATCCAGTCTTCAAAAAGGATGAAATTTAATAATTGGTTAAAGAAGATAATTAAAAAAGTAATAAGAAATTTCTTGCCAAATTTACCTAATGCACATTACTCTAAAAATCCTGAAGCATATGATCTAATTCATTGTGCGCATTGCCTAAGCCTGAATAATAAACCATGGATTTGCGATGTGGAATATATAGGGCAGTTATGGGCAAAGGGAAGGATAGGCAAAAAAAATAAGATTAGGACGCTTTTGCTGAATAAAAATTGCAAAAGAATACTCGCATGGACTAAATGGTCTGAAAATGATATTCTAAAAGAGTTTCCGGAGATCAGAAATAAAACTGAAATTGTATATCCGGGAATTCCCATTCAAACGTTCGTTAGAAAAAGTTCGAACGGAATTACCCTTCTCTTCTCTTCAAGGAGATTTATTTTCAAAGGAGGTTTGCATGCTCTAGAAGTAATTGATAGATTAACAAAAAAATATGAAAATGTTTATGGGACAATTGTATCAGATGTTCCAGAGGAGATCAAAAACCATTATTTATCCAATAAGAAAATAGATTTCGTGGGATTTGTTTCTCAAGAAAGATTGTTCAAGGAGATTTATCCAAAATCAGACATTTTTGTTTATCCTTCTTATACCGACACTTTTGGATTCGGATTAACTGAGGCTTTAAGTTTTGGGCTTCCAACAGTTACAGTCGGGGGTCATTCCAGAAAAGAGATTATTACAGATAAAACGGGATTTGTTATTGATGAACCAGAAAATTTTAATGTTTCACATCTTAATAATTTGGAAGACTATTCAGATATAATTAAACAAATTGAAGAGAAAACCGAGATGCTTATAAATGATAAAAAATTAAGGGATATTATGTCCAAAAATTGTCTGAGTGAAATAGAAAGAGGCAAGTTTTCTATAATGAAAAGAAATGAAAAATTAAAAAAAATTTATGAAGAGGCACTAAAATGATAATAGTAGAAATTGGAAGAGGACTTGGAAATTCAATGTATGTTTATGCTGCAGCACTAGCATTGGCCAAGCATAAAAATACGGAACTAAAGTTAGATACTACTTATTTAAAATCCTGGCCAACATGGGAGAAATATGGCGGACTGTGGGAGTTCGAATTAGGAAAGCTTAATATCTCTTCACCAGAAGCATCAAAAAGAGAAATAAGAAGATTCGTCATTAAAACAGGATTTAGACCAATTGATAAAATTATAAGAAAATATAAACTGTTTGACCGAAAAGTCATTTACTTTCCAAGTCATGGTTCTTTAGAAGATTTTTTTAATATTCCTGATAATTCCTACCTCAGAGGCTATTTAGGACGAGAAAAGTTCTTTAGAGAAATAAAAGATCAAATAAAAAAAGAATTTACATTAAAAGAAGAATATAAGACCCCAATATTGCCGTTATTAGAAAAAATCTCAAAAGAAAATTCTGTTAGCATTCATGTGAGAAGGGGCGATTTATTAACCCTGAAAAATGCGAAAGTTATAGGGGTTGAGTACTATAAAAAGGCCATAGAATTAATTAAAAAGAAAGTAAAAAATCCGGTCTTTTATGTTTTTTCTGATGAGATCGACTGGTGCAAAGAAAATTTCAAAGAGATAAATGCTAAATTGAATTTTATTGAAGATGCTGAATGCCCAAATACAGGATATCATGTGCTTGAAGTTATGAAATCTTGCAAATATAATATCCTTGCAAATAGTGCTTTAAGCTGGTGGGCCGGTTATTTGAATTCCAATCCCAAGAAGATAGTTGTTGTACCAAAGCAATTTACGCAGTTTACGAATGTAGATGTAGAAGATAATGTTATCCCTGAAGGTTGGATAAAAATAGAATAATGGATGATAAACTTTCTTTTGTTGAAGTAAGAAATTTAGGGGAATTCTTAAGAGATAAAATAACCAATAAAAAAAGATTTGTATTCAATTTCATAAATTCCCATGATTTATACTTTTTTGCCAAAAATTTAAACTTTAGGGATACTTTTAATGAAAGTTCTATTAATTTTATAGATGGGTTTATTATTTCTTTATTCCTATCCTTAAGAAGTTTGAGAAAAATTAAAAGATTTACAGGCCCGGATTTTACAAAACAGATTTTTGAAAAAGAACTCATTTCAAGTAATGCAAAACAGCTGTTTATTGGATTAGAAAATGAAGATTTAGTCAAGATTTTAGCAAAGTATCCTTATCTAAAAAAAGAAAACCTATTTTGCTATAATCCCCCGTATATAAGCGGTTTTGAATTTCCAGATAATGAAATAAATAAAATAGCCAAACTGGTTAATTCCAAAAAAATAGATTATACCTGGGTAGGATTAGGATGCCCTAAACAGAATTTTTTGACAGAAAAATTGTTTAAAAAAACAAGAATAAAATTTTTCTTAAATGTAGGCGCCGGCCTTGATTTTTTGTTGGAAAAAAAGAAGAGAGCACCTAAGATTTTTACTAGCTTAGGATTAGAATGGTTCTATAGATTACTAACCGATTTCAGTCATTCTAAAAAGAAAGTTCTAAGAAGTTTAATGGCAATAATCTATCTTAGGTATATAAAATGAAAAAGAAAATTCTGTTTTTAGGGAGATTTCCTCCACCAACACACGGGGCATCAATAATGAATGACCTATACTTCAATGGCAAAGAAATGAATGAAACTTTTGATCTAAAAAAGATAAAAATAAACTATTTTGATAATCTCGAACAAATGGGTTCAATTAGTCTTAGAAAATTCTGGGGCGTGTTTGTAGTTTTTTTTAAGTTATTAAGAGAGCTTATACTATTCAAGCCCGATTTAGTTTATTTTGAAATTCCTGTCAGAGGCTTGGCCTTTATCCGTGATAGTTTATTTGTTTTAGAATGCAAGATATTCAGAAGAAAAATCATCTTCCAAACTCATACTAAAAGATTAAAATTCTCCAAATATGCGAAGTTTATTTTCGGAAATAGCAAGATGATCATTTTATCTCCATTGTTATATCCCGAAGTTTCTGCAATTTTTAATAAAAATCAAGTTTATTTTGTGCCTAATGGAATAAAAGATGAAATTAATGACCAAGAATTTAATAAAACAATAAAGAAGAGGGCAAAAAATAGAGAACTTACTCTTCTATTTCTGTCAAATATGTACGAGACTAAAGGCCCATTAGAAGTTCTAAAAATATGCAATTCTCTGAAAGATCATATTAAATTTAAATGTTTTTTTGTAGGAAATTTTCCAAATAGGGAGATAGAGAAAAAATGGCTTTCCTTAAGAAAAGAATATCATCTTGAAAAAGAATGTGTTTATCTCGGCCCGAAATATGGAAAAGATAAAAATGAAATATTAGGTAATACAAAATTTCTAATTTTTCCAACACAATATGAAAATGAATCTTTCCCTGTTGTTATTTTAGAATCGTTCATGTTTGGTATCCCGGTTTTATCATATAATACTGGTGCAATAAAAGAAATGGTTTCCAAAGATTATCTTGGTCATGTGTCTAATCAAGGAGATTGGAATAATTTGGCTGAAGTTTTAAAAAAGAAGATAAAGAAAAAAATAGAATATAAAAAAGTCAGAGAATATTTTAAAAAAAATTATCAATTTGAAGTTTCAGAAAAAAAGTTAATTGATATTTTTAATAAAGAAATATGAAAATGGAAGATTTTAACGATTATCTATCTGGAAACAAGCTATATGGAGACGATTTTAATAAAAAGCAAATTGAAGAATGGTTCAGAGATGAAAAAGAAGGCTATTCAGGGCTAATCTCCAAATCCCCCTATATTTATGAATTCCATGAATTAAATAAAATTTATGGATACAATAAACTAAATAGGATAAAAGAATTTGATAAGGTTCTTAGTTTTGGCGGTGCAACCGGAGATGAACTTCTTCCGATAATTGATAAAATAAAAGAGGTAATCATCCTTGAACCATCACAGAAATTGAGGGTTGAAAAAGTCGGCAATAAAAAAATAGAATATATTTCACCAAGTGCATCTGGTAAAATCAATCTTCCCAAGGAGAGTATTGACTTAATAACTTGCTTTGCAGTATTGCATCATATACCCAATGTTAGTTTCGTATTAAAAGAATTAACAAGTGTGCTCAAGAAAGGAGGATTTATGCTCATAAGAGAACCAATTGTTTCTATGGGAGACTGGAGAAAGGAAAGGAGAGGGTTAACATTGAGGGAAAGGGGAATCCCTTTGAAAATTTTTAATAGAATAATAGAAGAGAATAATTTAAAGATATTATCTGAAAAAAAGGTTTTGTTTCCCAGCACTAGGCGAATATGGGATATCAATGACAGATTCAAAAGATCCAAATCCGTCATTTATTTCGATAAATTATTAAGCAAAATGTTTTCATGGAATAATCTATATCATTCTACAAAGCCTTGGCACAAGTTAAGGCCGCAATCTGTATTCTATGTTCTAAAAAAGAATTAGCGAAAATCTATTTTTTCAATAATTTCTTTATGTCTTCATCTTTTATCTTATTACGTATCTGTCTCAAGATGAATCCTTTTCCAGAAATTATCTCTTTTAATAATCCGAAAGAATATACTAGCAGTTTCAGAGGCTTATTCTTTCTAGAATATAGCTCCCTGTGGAAAGAAGAAAGGAAGAGGCCCAATTCCTTAGAAAATTCAGGATTGTTGAAGAATCCTCTCCTGAATTTTGAAATACTAACTAGGGGTATTGAAACAAAGGCGGCATTATCATTATTAACAAAATTGATTATCCCCGATAAATAAGATTTTTTTATCATTTCAAAATTGTCGATAAAAAACTTTTTTGAGACTATTATTTGGTTTATGTCTAAAAGAGGCTTATAATCTCTGCTTGGATCTAATCCAAGTGGGCAATATTTGAATCGAGCATAATCCCCAAGAATATTAGACCGAATAAAATAGTCACAGCAACCGATTTGTTTTTTATTTTTTATAAGGGAGTATATTTGAAGATAATCTTTAAATTGATTTTTTATTACAGAACCTTTTGAAAAAGAAATAAATTCTGCATTTTTTATTTCATCAAATATTTTCTCCTTAGATAAATTCATTGCTCTTTCATTTAAATTTATTATTGGAGAGTTTAATTTTGGAATAGCTATATGTATTTTTTCTCGGTTATATGTGTCCTGTATTATCTTTTTAATGTTCTTTTCAAAATCAAATTTTGATTTTACTTTATTGTAGGCTTCAGTAGCAATCTTTTCCCTTTCCTTATCAGATTTTAAATAATAGATTATTTTTTTAAATAAATCTTCTTTATCTTTAAAGAGGATTATCTCCTTGCCTTCCTTAAATAATTCCAATAAATGTGGATCATCTTCAACCAGTGAAAAGGACTTGCATTCACTGATTTCAAGAAATCTCCCTTTCATTCCCGGAGCGCCAAAAACATTTTTTGAAAAACATAAATTTATTTTAGTCTGTGCAATTGTTTTTTGATAATCCTCCGGTGGAAGAACACCTCCATAAATTCCCCTTAATTCTGGATATTTATCCCAATTATAGCCAAAAATCTTAAGATTAATCCCTTTTTTATAAAGATACTCCAGCATCTCTTCTCTATCTGCTTTGGGAGTTCCAATAAAACAGACATCATAAATTTTGTCAAAGTTTATCAATTTAGTTGGCTTGGTCTGTATTATAAAAAAAAGATTTTTCAGCCCATCTTTTTTATAAGCGGGAATAAAATTGCTGTGTGCTATAAATAAATAATCAAAGAACAGGCCGAGATATCTAACTTCATCAAATTCTACATCGTCATCTCCCGAAAAGAAAAAACTTAGTGTTTTGGGAGAAATCTGTCTTAAGTTTGTAAGCATTATTGGGAGGTCTAGATCATAATAGAGACTATCAAACATAAATAAAAAGTCTGGTTTTTCTGCTTCAAGTCTTTTAAGCAAAAGTCTTTCAGTTTCTTCTCTTCCATAATTAAAATATAAGTCTTGAAGATTTATCCAAATCAGCTCCTTGCAGCTATCTCTTAATGGTTTTTCCCAGAAATGGTTCGGATAATTTCTTTGATCAGTTACTGTTATAACAATAATTTTTTGAGGCAGAATCATCATAAGTTAAGATAAAATATGCCTTTTTTAAAGTTTTATTTGATATAACTTATGGATATACTTGATTATAACAAACCTTAAATAGGATATTAAAGGGGAATAAATATGGGTAAAGACAGCGTACTGATTACAGGAGGAGCAGGATATTTAGGTTCTGTCACTGCAGGCCATTTATTGAGTAAGGGTTATCAAGTAACTTGTTTAGACAATTTTAGTATTGAAGGCTCAAAAACTTCCCTCTTGCATCTTGTTCACAATCCAAAATTTGATTTTGTATTTGGTGATGTAAGGGATAGGCGAACTCTAGAAAGTTTGATTCCTAAATTTGACACTATAATCCCTCTCGCAGCTATTGTCGGATTTCCCCAATGCAAGCAAAATCCAGTTGATGCAGAGTTAACAAACAGAGATGCTGTAATAAATACAAATAATATTAGGACAACATACCAGAAATTAATTTATCCTACTACAAACAGTGGTTATGGAACGACAACAGGAGAAGTTTTCTGCTCCGAAGAAACTCCGCTAAATCCAATATCCATTTATGGTAAAACAAAAGTCGAGGCGGAAATGGCATTATTTAACGGAGATAAAGGAGTAATAACCTTAAGATTAGCAACTCTATTTGGAATGTCTCCACGAATGAGGACGGATCTTCTTGTAAATTATTTTGTATTCAAAGCTGTTACTGATGGTAATTTGGTTGTTTATCAAAAAGATTTCATGAGAAATTTTGCTCCTGTCTCAGATGTCGCAAGATGCTTTGAGCATTGCATAGAAAATTATGAACAAATGCGAACCAGGCCAGATGACCGCGAATCAGATCCTTTTCACGGCTGCTATAATGTTGGGTTAGATAGTGCAAATTTGTCAAAACAGCAACTTTGTGAAGAGATTCAAAGGCAAGTACCTGGATTTATTGTTGACTACAAAGAGATAGATAAAGATCCTGACAAAAGAAATTACATTGTATCAAATGAAAGATTAAACAAAACCGGATTCGTATTTAATCAAACATTACAGGGGGGAATTGCGGAATTAATCCGTGGTTACAGAGTAATGTTCGGCGGGACCATTTTCAGACAATAATTCTAAAATGAATAGGGCAATTTTCCTTGATAGGGATGGAGTTATATGCAAAGAGACTAATTTATTCTATAAAGGCCATCCTATAACTAAACTCGAACACTTTGAATGGGAAGAAAGATCCAAAGAAGCACTGCAAAAACTTTCATCCCTAGACTTTCTTCTAGTAATGATTACAAATCAGGCTCAAATAAATCGAGGACTTCTAACTGCAGAAGGCTTACAAGAGATAAATAAACCAATTTATGATGAATTGCGAAAATATGGCCGAAGCTTAGATGGTTTCTATTTCTGCCCTCATAGGCCTGAAGAAAATTGCGGGTGCCGAAAGCCTAAATTAGGATTAGTAAAAAAAGCACAGCAAGAATTAAGCTTAGATTTGAATAATAGCTGGTTTTGCGGAGATACAACTTCAGATATCAAGACTGGCAAGGATGCAGGATGTAAAACTATTCTGGTTCAAACAGGATACTCTGGTAGAGATGGCCAATTCGAGGTTCAGCCTGATTTTATAGTAAAAGATTTAATGGATGCTTATAATTTAATACAAGATGAATATAGAAAATAAGGCTTTGATTTTGGCAGGAGGATTAGGAACACGATTAAGAAGCTTAGTTAGCGATCTCCCAAAATCTATGGCTTCGGTTGCGGGCAAACCTTTCTTAGATCATCAAATCAGATACTTGAGAGACCAGGGAGTTAGAGAATTTGTTTTAGCAGTTTATTACATGAAAGATGCGGTAGAATCATATTTAGGAGACGGCAGAAGAATGGGAGTAGATATAACTTATTCTGAAGAAGAGACTCCTCTTGGCACTGCAGGCGCAATCAAAAATGCTGAAAGATATCTTCAAGGCAACGATTTTTTTGTATTTAACGGCGATTCCTACAGTAATCTAGACCTAAAACAATTTTTAGAATATCACAAAGAAAAAGGAAGCAACTTTACAATCGGTCTGGCAAAATCTGAAGAGACTTCGAGATATGGAACAGTAACCTTAGAAGATGGAAAGATAACAGATTTCTTTGAAAAAAGAAAGTCTGACAACAGCGGACTTATTAACGTCGGCGTTTATCTTTTTAATCCTAGAATATTCGAAGCAATTGAATCTGGAAAAATAGTTTCCCTCGAAAAAGAAGTCTTTCCAAAATTAGCAGAAGAAGGAAAACTATATGGCTATGTCCATAGCGGCTATCATATCGATATCGGGATTCCTGAAGGCTTTCATAAATTTAGGAGAGATGTTCTAGAAAGAATAGTATTAGGCAAAGATGATAATCTAAGAATGGCAATGAAAAAGATAAGCGAAAGCGGGATAAATCTTGTCTTAGTTGTAGATAATAATAGAAGGTTATTGGGAGTAGCCAATAACGGGATAATAATGGAATATATTCTGAAGGGGGGCAACTTAGATGATAACCTTGAACAATTTATGATTAGAGACCCTGTTGTTGCAAGAAGTTCAGATGATGAAGACCAGATTTATGCACTTATTTCTTCCGGAATAAATCATGTTCCTATATTGGACGAAAATGGGAGGGTATCTGATGTTAGATTTCGCTCTGAAGAGGTTAAGAGAGAAACATTTCCTACTCTGCAAGGAAAGGCACCTTTGAGAATAAGTTTTGCCGGGGGCGGAACAGACTTGCCTTATTTTTTTGAAAAACATGGCGGAGTCGTTATAAATGCAACAATTGATAAATATTGCTATGCAACAGTTCAAAAAAGAGCCGATAAAAAAATCTTAATCAGTTCAGATTTGGAAGAAGAGGTTTTGCTAAATTCTGGAGAGCTTCATTATGATGGAAATTTCGATTTGATAAAGGCAATCACCCAAGTACTAAAACCTTCTTTCGGTTTTGATATTTATTTGCATAGTGATTTACCCGCTGGCAGAGGATTAGGTTCATCTGCAAGCTTGGGCGTGCTCACTACAAAATTGATTAGCGAACTAGCAGGGTCTAAATTAGGCGATGATGAATTGGCGAAGATTGCTTACCGTGCTGAGACTGAAGAGTTAGGAATAAAGGGAGGATGGCAAGACCAACATGCCACAGTAATGGGGGGATTCGGATTTATGGAATTTAACAAAGACGGGACAATTGTTTATCCGCTAAGATTAAAGGAAGACGTCATTAATGAGTTCAACAATCATCTGCTCTTGTGCTCCGTCGGCAGTTCTCATTTTTCCGGAAATCAGCATAAAGCCCAAGAAGAAAGTTTTCATGAGAAAGAAGATGAAACTCTTTTAAGACTTAATAGCATGAAAGAAGATGCTGTAAATATTCGCGATTGCTTACTAACCGGAAATCTGGGGAAAATTGGCGAATTGTTAAATAAGTCTTGGGAAAGCAAGAAGAAACTAAGTAATATCATCTCAAGCCCAAGAATTGACGAGTTATATCAAGCAGGCCTCAGTAATGGCGCTACTGGCGGAAAATTATTGGGCGCAGGTGGCGGAGGATATCTTTTGTTCTTTTATTCTCCTAGGAAAAGAAAGCAATTAAGAGGTGCATTAGAAAATAAGGGCGGAGAAATAGTTGATTTTAATTTTGAATTTGGTGGGGCAAAAAGTTGGAGAATTGATTAATTTGTTTAATAAGAAATAATATTAAAATAGAGCGGGATTTTCTTCACACCACTCAATAGTTTTGGCAAGACCCTCTTCCAAACTATGAAGTTTATTCTTAACAGTCCATCCGATTTCTCTCTTCGCTTTTTCGATATTCAACACCTTACGTTTTACTCCTACGAATTTATCAGTGTTGTATACTATATCTCCTTCAAATCCAGAAACTTTCTTTATTGTTTCTGCAAGTTCTCTTACAGTAATCTCTTGACCTGTTCCAATATTCAATAAATCACCTTCATAATCCTGGGCTGCCATTAATAGTCCTGTAAGCTGATCTTTAACATAAATTACTTCTCTTGTCTGAGTACCATCCCCCCAAACTTCTACTTCTTTTTCATTATTATTTCTAGCTTTTACAAATTTTGCAATTAGAGCACTTACAACATGGGCCGTCTCTAGTTTGAAATCATCATGAGGACCATAAAGGGTTGCAAAAATAGGCATTGTTCCTTTCAATCCATATTGGTCCTTGTATGCTTTTATGCCTACTCCTAAAAGCTTTTTTGTTGCACCATAAGCATAAACACTAGGATGCAATGGCCCTTTATCAACATCTTCTTCAGCTAATACCGGAATATCACCAGGAAAACTGCAACTGCTTCCAACTCCAATGAATTTTGCCTGAGGCTGATATTTTCTCCAAGCCTCTAAGGTGTTTACATGAATAAGACTATTTGTGTAAAGCTGGACTCCTGTGTGATGCATTGGCCAATCAGCGGCAGCCTGTAAAGCGGCCATGTGAATTATAAAATCATATTTTTTCCCCTGAGCTTGCATAACTTTATCCGCTTCTTCTCCCCTAGTCAGATTAAACTCTTTAGAATGAAAAGTAAAATATTCTGCATCTAATTGAGAAAGCATTTCTGTTAGATTCTTTCCAACAAAACTTGTTCCGCCTGTTATAAGGACTTTTTTGCCATTCCAATAGTCTGTATCCATGAATTTTCACAGTTTTTTCCCTTTTTAAGATTATGTATAGTAAAAAAAGAAGTATTGGAAATTATCCTAAAGCTAGTCTAATCCATTTGTTTGTACCATTTCCTGGACAATAGAAAAGCCCAGTTGAGTTTCTCCCTATGCTACCATTACTCATTGAATCACAGAAAGGGAGAGTTGTTCTTGGAAGAGTAAGTAACCCATTTCCGGAAGTATTCCCTGTAATAGATATGTTCCCTGTAGATACAATTATGCTTCTATTGAAGTTATTTATTCTGTTAATATAAGCAACAATTGATGAATTGCTATTCCAATTAGGTTCATTTGAAGGAGGAGGATTTGTTGAGTTATAGAACCCAAATGGATTTGTTATTAGATAGTAAGATGAATTAATAACAGGTATATTAGTTAAATGGCTACCATCTCCATAAAGTAATCCTGTAACATTCAAATTAGTTATTATAGCATTTGTAACAAATAAATTCGCGACTTGATTTATCAAAGTCCCAAGAGAACTAAAGAAACCATTCAAAGCAAAAATATTTTGTCCAACTGTTAAATTATTTGTTATATTGACATTTTCAAATGTAGCATTTTGGGGAAGTGGATTAGGTTGAGAATAGGCTAGTCCATTCCCATTATTATATAATTCCTGAATTTCAGAAGCATCCAGTGTCCTGTTCCAAAAACCTACTTCATCTATTGAACCTATCCAAAGATTATTTACACCATCTAAAAAAGAACCTAATTTAATTTGATTGCTGCCCATAGAAAAGGGTGTTACTGTTCCAGAGTTAGATAGATTCCCGTCTATATAAAGACTTAATGTTGTTCCATCATAAGTTACAGTATAGAAGTGAAAATTTCCATCATTATAAGTTGTGCTTCCACCAGAATAAAAACCTGTCCCGGGCCCACTTGTTCCGGTCTCGACTCTTATCGAGTTATTTGAAGCTTTCCATAATTGTACATTGTTAAGTTAAAGGGTGTTAGATAAGTTTAAAGATTATTATTCTTTATATTATTTATGCCTGATTTACCTAAAATTGACATAGTAAAAGAATTAAAGGAAATATTTAAGAGAGGTTATATTAAATCCCTAAGGTCTAATGATACTGGAATTGGTTATACTTTAGAGACCTTGTTAAAAATTAAAGAGAATAATTCTGGAGAGCCAGATTTAATTTATAATGGTGTTTCTGCCGAACTTAAATCTCAAAGAGAAAAGGCAACTTCTAAAGTAACTCTTATGACTAAAACTCCAAATTGGGAACCATTAAAACCAAGAGAAATTATAGAGAAATTTGGATATAAAGATATTCAAGGCAGACAAGGATTAAAGATAACATTAACAGCTAATAATTTTAATGCACAGGGTTTTAAGTTAGAAGTTAATAGAAAAACAAATAGATTAAACATCTTGCAAAAAAGTTATGGAGTTGTAGCTTATTTTGATATAAAAGAACTTATGAATAAGTTAAGCGAAAAAATCTATAAAAATTTAATATTAGTTTTAGCAGATAGCAAAAAGAAAGATGGAAAAGAATATTTTAGATATAATAAGGCAATTCTTTTGAAAGATTTAAGCGAAGAAGCATTTGAAAAATTGTTTAATGATGGTTTAATAGTTTGGGAATTTAGAATGCATATACAACCTTGGGGTGCTGTCAGAGACCACGGACCTGGATTTAGGATAAGCAGAAACCACATAGACAAGCTATATTCCGAGCATAAAGTTATTTTTGATGGCTCTAAATCTTCTGAAGAATAAAGATATACTCATTACACATAGTTGTTGAGGTTTCTCCCTTAACATTTGTTGGTGAGTTAACACTCGGCATTCTTTTATTTGGTATTGCTCTTTGGTGTAATGCAACTTGTTTATACTTTCCGTGAGCCATAAACATTTCAGACATTATCTTATCTGTTGGGATATTAACACCTTTAACAGTTCTATTCCCTACAACAAAACAGACATAACCATCTTTAGCCAAAACTCTATTTAGCTGAATAACTACTTTATCAAAATCTTCATAGAAGCTTAAAACTTCTCTTGCTCTCTTTTCGTCCTTTTCTGCAATTACTTTTATTATTCCTTTTAATGTTGGAGAATTAATTTTTACTTCTAAACTTTTAACAGCTTTTCCCCCAAGAAGTTTATTATCTAAACTGATTATATCTTCATAATCTAACCACTGCAAAGCCAACCTTGAAAACTGACCATAAGCAACAGTTGTTTTGCTATCTCCATATGGGGGAGAGGTTACAATTAAATCTATGCTGTTATCTTTTATAGGTAACTCATTCATAGAACTGAATAGTTTTATTTCTGGTTTTAAATCAGTTTTAACATTTAGATATTGTTCCATTCCACTAATATTACTACTTGCTATTTTCTCAAACTCTCCTAAGACGTCAGGATTATAATTTTCTAATTTTTCTTTATCCATTCTGTAAAGCTTGAACTCTTTGTTTCTGGTATTTGATACTTTCCTAACTGTTTCTGAAAATGCAACTAAAAAGAAATCTTTAATATCCTTATTTTTAATCTGGTTAATTAAAGATTTGATAATAACCAATCTTTCGGTAACTTTATCTTTGAACCAAAAATCTATATTTTTGAATTTTGGTGGTTCTGCAAAAAAAGGATTTTTTGGATTAATTATTTTATCTAATTCTTTTCTTAAAACATTTGCATTAATTGGGGTGGTCTTAACTTTTGAAATCAAGACGGCAAGAGGGTTTAAATCAAAACCATAAGCTTCTTTTATATGTGGAACTAAAGAAGCTTCAACTAAAGAGGTTCCAGAGCCACAGAAAGGGTCTAAGAGAGTTTTAGCATTTTTACCATAAAGATAAATTAATCTTCTTGCTATTTGTGGTATCATCATAGCTGGATATGTATGAATATTATGAGTATATTCTTTTGTATCTTCTCCCTTAAAATCCCAAGATGTAAAATTTTCTTGCTCTTTTTCCATAAGGATATATTGATTTTTCATTTTTAATTATTTATGGATTTTTGTATTAACTGAAGCCATTTATTTTCAGGATTAAGCTGTAAGGTTGGAATAGCCAACTGATAAGGACAGCAGTTTATCGTTTGGTGTTTTGTGATAAAATTGTAGTAAATTTCCCAGCCCTTCATTATTGCGTTAGCAGAAGATATAGAACCGTGAAATCCACGAAAGGTTTTAGTCCTTTGTCTTATGTTGTTATGCAATCTTTCTATAGGGTAATTAAAACCCTCGTCTTTAATTGCTATATTTCTATTATGAAGAACATTATGTTTTCCTATTTTGTTATTATATCCAAAAGTTTTCTTGATAACATCAGGATAAGCCAACCAGCCATCAGTAGTAATTATCTTAATCTGACTTTCTGTTCTTTCTTTTACCCTTTCCATAACTACCTTAATCTCTCTCTTGTTTCTTGTTTTCATATATTCAGAAGAAAGCATAAATTTTGTTGATGGGTCTATGGTATCAATAAAGAAATTCTTTTCAGTTCCTAACTTTCTCTTATGGCTCTTTCTTCTGTGAAATTCTATCTCGTCTGTTTGTGCTTCTGCACTAACACTTAATTTTAATCTGTTTGTAAATTTGCTAATCTGTTTTGAATATTTTATAATCCAAGAATAGATAGAAACCCAAGAACTATTATGAGGGTAAAAACTTGCTAAATGTTCTTGCACTTTTCTTGTGCTAACTCCCCTATAAAATAAGTCAAGACATAAGGTTATTTTCTGTGGTGCGTTTCTCATTCTAAAGAAGCCGTCGTCAATAACAAATCTGTGATTACAGGAATTGCATTTATATCTCTGGATTAATCCACGATTTTCTGTTTTCCTTTTTCCGTCTTTCTTAATATTTTCTGTCTTACAATCGGGGCAAATTATTTTGTTTTCCATTTGTAATATTTATGTAATACTATTTAATATTACATAGAATAAGTAGTATTTAAACCTTTGGGTATGTAATACTTAAAGATATTACAATAACCATAATAATCTATAAAAAACGTAATATTTATAAGCAAGTAATAATATAAAATATTATAATATGGAATTTGAGAGGGTAGTATTACAAACAAGATGACCGAAGAAAATAGCACTATTTGGGAATTGTATGGATTAAAGACAAATCCTTTTTTTACAAATCCTTTACTTCTTTTTGGTGGAGATATTGATTTAAAGGTTGGATTTGTTGGTAGAGAAGAAGAAACAAGAAGATTAAGAAGTATTATCTATGGAAATAACAGCAGTAGAATTTTAGTTTCTGGAGATGTTGGTGTTGGAAAAACTACTTTTGTTAATTATATGAGAGCTTTAGCTTCACAAGATAATTTTTTTACTACACTAAAAGAAATTGCAGTTCAGCCAGAATGGTCTGGTGCTGATTTCATACTAAACACTCTTTCAGCACTTTATTACACAATAAAATTAAGGAATGATATTGACCCCTCTTTAATTGATAAAGACCTATTTAGAAAGTTAGAACTATTAGTAGATATAGTGGAGAACAAAGATAAAAACTTTTCTTTAAATCTTGGAGTTTTAGGTGGTGGCTATGGAAAAACTACAAGTATGAATTTACCATCTACAAATATACATTCCTTGCAGATTTTTTTTGAACAAATAGTCAGGGAGATAAAGAAGAATTCTTATAAGGGAATTATTCTGCATTACAACAATCTTGAAATTTTAGAAGCAAATGAGTTATACACCTTATTTCAATCTATAAGAGATTTTATACAATCTAAAGATGTTCATTTCATTTTTATAGGGGATTTAGCTGTTCCAAGAATTATTTCTCAAATAAGAAGAGTTAATTCTATAATGTCAGATACTCCAATAATAATGGGTAATTTAACAATAAAAGAAATAAAACAATTATTGGATACAAGGATAAAATTATTATCCAGCCCATATCTTGCACTTATTAAACCATATGAAGAAGAGGTAGTTTCAAGGTTGTATGAATTATACGATGGAAATTTAAGATATATCTTAAACAGCTTATCAGTAGTGTTCCAAGAATTAATAAAAGATAATCCAATAGTAATAACAAATAAAGAATTAAGAAGAGTTTTATCAGAAACAGCTAAAAGGAGATGGCTTGATAAATTAACTGATTGGGAAAAAGAAGTTTTATTTCTAATTTTAAAAGAAGATGAAATAACTAATAAAAGAATGGGGGATAAACTAAAAAAACAAAAACAAAACATTTCAAAGGTAACAAATAAGCTTTTAGATATGTGTGCTATAAAGGTTAAAAGAATTGAGGGTAAAATTAAGTTTTTTTCGGTTGAGCCATCTGTTAAATGGTTTATGTTAGAAAAGGAAATATCTAAAGCTGTAAAGAAAACAGATATTTCAAATGATGTTCAAAAAGTTCTTGAAGTTTAAAGGTTAAAGATTAGATAAAATTAAATTAAGAATAAGAAGATAAAACACCCTTTAACTTAACAATGTACCATAATTGATATCCTACATTTCCACCATCTCCGCCTATAATAACATCTAGGGTAGAATTATCGGTTGTATTAGCCCATACAGAAAATGAAAAAGTTTTATTGGAAGAACTTGATTGATCCGTTGTAAGAGTTGTATTTACATAATTACTAATGCCATCAAATTGATAAGCGGTATTTATTTTTCCTGCAACACCAACTGTTGCCCCATAATTAGTTCCATTATAATTTCCTGTTGAATCGTGAACGGTATTTCCAGATAATTCATCTAGCTTATAATAAACAACGAGACTTCCATCATTCCAATTAAAAGCAGAGACAAATGCACTTCCAAAAATAGAAATGATGAACACTAATGCAAAGAAAATAACAAGAATTGTCGCCTGCTTTTTATGCATAGTTATACATCTACTTCAACTTTATAAATTTTTATAAAAAGATAATTTTTATAAACTTAATATTTCGCCTTAATAGATGTCTATAAAAAATTCCTTAAGAGAAATCTATCATAAAACTTATTTGAGAATTTTTCCGAGATTTCCTAAAGAATTTGGGGAAGCTTTAATGGACATTGGTAGCCTCCTAGACGTAGGATGCGGAAGTCACTCCCCTATAAGACCCTATTCAAAGAATTTCTTTTCAGTGGGGGTGGATCTTTTTGAGCCAAGTATAGAAAAGAGCAAAAAGGATGGAATCCATAATGAATATAAGAAAATAGATGTTCTAGACATCGGGAAAAATTTCAAACCAAATTCATTTGACTGCGTTATAGCTCTAGATGTAATAGAGCACTTAACAAAGGAAGATGGATATAAATTACTCGATATGATGGAAAAGATTGCAAAAAAGAAAGTAATAATTTATACTCCTAATGGATTTATTGCTCAAGGAGCGGATGATGGGAATCTTTGGCAAATCCATAAATCTGGTTGGACTGCTGGCGAAATGGAAAAAAGAGGTTACAAGGTCATTGGAGAAAGTGGTCTTCAGAAGATAAGAAAGGATATGGCTCCAAAATTCAAAGGCAAATTAATAGCGAGTTTACTAGTCAATTTTTTTGGAGATTTAACGCAAGTGTTTGCAAAAAATAGACCTGAAAATGCATTTCAAATTTTATGCATTAAAACTAAATAAACTTTTAATTTAAATATACAGTCTAAATTTATGAACTGCCTTAATATCGGATGCGGAAATGATTATAGAGAAGGATGGACTAATCTTGATTTCAATAAAAATTTCAAACCAGATGTTTATTTCGACATTAATGAAATTTACAAAAATAAAAAACTTCCTTTTAAAGATAATACTTTTGATTTGATAATCCTGTATGATGTCTTAGAACATTTTTCAGAACCACTTCCAATATTAAGAGAACTATATAGAGTCTGTAAAATTGGGGGAATAATCGAGATTAAGGTTCCTTATGGGGAATTGGTTTACTGCAATATGGATCACAAAAGAATGTTCTTTTTAGGAAGTTTTGACATGATTAACTTCGATCATCACATAAGTAGCACAGAGAGAAAAATTCAATTAGAAGAAATGAGACTTTATAATCTTCCAAGACAATCTCTAATAAAAAGAGTAGTCTATAATTTATTCTTGAAGGCAATAAATATTCCCCTTAAAAGAAAGAAATATGGCATATATGATCAGCTATTAAAAAATATCTTTCCTGAAACGAACATCTACATAAAATATCGTAAAATAAATTAATGATTTTTTATTTTTAATAAAAAATGTTTTTTAATTCTGTTCCAAAACATCCATTTAGCATACCTTTCATCAGCTTTTCTATCCATAATCATAAATGAGGGATGTTTAATAGGAAAATTCATTTTCTCGGGGGGTATTGATAAATAAGAATCTATCTTCTTAGTATGTGTAGAGTCTTCTCTAAAACCAATATTTTGAACAAGATTTTTATTGGGCATGATACACAACCCATCATTTTTCATAACGGAGAATACCCATTTCGTGTCTATTGCGCCAGGGTTATGATAAAAAGCATCGTCCATAATATGCAGGATATAACTCCTTTCCAATTTCTCCGGCAATAGATCTCTAAAATAGCCTTTATTTTTGAGCTCTTCATATCCTTCCATTTTTGAATCATATTTTTCACGAGCTCTTCTCCATGTTGCCCAGCCATAAGTATGTGGATACTTCGAGAAGTAATAGGAATTGTTTTTATCTCTTGACCATCCTCTTTGGAAATTTGTTCCGTTTATCTGCATTACTCTTTCATCAGTTCTATATCTCTCCAAAAGTTCTGAACAGAATCTGAAAAAATCTTGGGTAGGCACTGCATCATCTTCTAAGATTATCCCTTCTTCCACTTGTTTGAAAAACCAATTATAAGCTTGAGGTATGCCTTCTGCAATGCCCTGATTTTTTTCATAGAAAAGCTTTTTCACATTGCATTTCCAATCTACCTTAGAAATTATTTTTCTAACTTCTTCAACTTTCTTTTTTTCTTCTTCATTCCTCGGACCATCAGAATAAAGAAAGAGTTGTTTGGGCTTTAGTTTTTTTATCTCTTCAAAAACTTCTTTAACCAGATCAGGACGGTTAAAAGCTAAAATAAGAATTGGAGTATCAAAGGATTTTTCTTTTCCCATATATAAATAAAGAATCCCTGTTTAAAAATTATTTTAATTCCTTGACCACTTTACATGGAACGCCATATGCTAAGACATTAGCGGGAATGTCATGATTAACAAAACTATGGGCGCCAATGACTGAATTTTCCCCTATTGTAACCCCCGGCATAACTGTACTGTGAGTGCCAATCTTTGCATTTCTGCAAATTGTTACTAATCCGCTCTTGTCATCTTCAGTACTTTCGGAAAGAATTGCAGTAAATGGTCCAATTTCAACGTCGTCCTCAATTCGTACTCCATATCTTGATTGAATATAAACAAACTGGGAGATATCCACATAATTTCCCAACTCTAATCCATCAGGATAGTGAACAAGAAAATTATATTGAGTCATAACTCCATGCTTGATTTCTGGTTTTTTCCACTTATCTTTCCATTCTTGTGTATGTGACATTTTATAGTGCCTGCTCCAATTTACTTGCAATGTAATTTATATCTTCTTCTTTTAGATTGTTATAAAATGGAAGCGCAATTGTTTGTCTTGCAATCTTTTCTGCAACAGGGAAATCGCCTTCCTTATATCCGAATTCTCGTGCATATAATGGCTGTAAATGGATAACGGGAAAATATTCTTTGCACCCTATTCCCTGTTCTCTTAACTGGCTTAAGACATTATCTCTATCCTTTTCCGGGGTTCTTATTACAAAAACAAACCAACTTCTCTGATGATCCTTATCATCTAAGTTAGGTAAAATGATTCCGTCTAAATGTTTTAATTTTTGCATATACATTTCTGAAAGAGTTTTTCTTTTTTCCAATATTTCATCTATTCTTTCAAGTTGTGCTACCCCTAATGCTGCATTCATCTCATTCATCCAGTAATTATAACCAAGCCTTTCTGTATAAGACAATGCTGATTCGGTCTTTCCATGATTCCTAATACTTCTGCACAACTCCGCTAAATCTTTTTGTGAAGTCATTATTGCCCCGCCTTCTCCGGTTGTGATTTGCTTGTTCGGGAAAAAAGATAATACTGATAGTGTTGAATTTCTTCCAACTATATCCCCCTTATACCGTGCACCAAGCGCTTCACAGGAATCTTCTATAACAGGAAGACCATACTTATCTGCAATCGCATTTATTTCATCCATATCACAGGGATATCCGAATACGTCCGCTGGAAGAATTGCTTTTGTCTTTGAGGTGACTTTATCTTTAATCAAAGAAGGGTTAATATTGTAAGTATTTGGATCTATATCGACAAAAACCGGTTTAGCCCTTTCCATTAACAGGCAAGTACTAGAAGAAACAAAACTGAAAGGGGTTGTAATCACTTCATCCCCCTCTTTTATTCCAAGGCTCTTAACACTTAAATGCAATGCGCTAGTTCCGCTGTTTACTGCGATAACATATGGAACTTTAAGATAGTCTGACAATCTTTCTTCAAATTCTCTTATGGCCGGACCTCTACTCAGAAAATTTGTTCCTAAAACATCCATTACTCGTTTTTTCTCTAAATCGGTTATATCTGCTAAAGAAATTGGGATTTCTCTTCTTAATTTTCCAGCATTTACCATTATTTTATTTGATAAAGGCTATTTTTAAATATGCTTAAAGAAGAGTATATATCTTGATATCACAAAATTTAAAAGACAAATCCAAGATATAAAAGGATGAGAACTCTCGTTACAGGATACAATGGTTTTATCGGTAATTCATTAGTTAGAAGGTTAAAAGATTCTGATTTTATTGTTGGAATTGACAAAGAAAGAAATTTTAGCAAAGAAGGAAATGTTCTCCCCGATGTTCCAATAGAGGGAGATATGAGAGACTATGATTTATTGAGAAGAGTCTTAGTAGAATATGAAATAGAGAGGGTATATCATTTTGCTTCTTGGCCGATAACAAGGGCCTGTGCTGAAGATCCAGTCACTACTTTTGATATAAACGTTGTTGGTGCAGTTAAATTATTTGAAGCTTGCAGAATTTATGGGAAAAGCCTGAAAGACATTATTGTTTCTACCAGTGATAAAGCATTTGGAAATGCAACTGTTCCATATACCGAAGAAAGTGCACTTAAGCCCGTTTTCATTTATGACACTTCAAAAGCTTGCCAGCAATTAGTAGCATTGGGGTACTCCAAAAATTATGGACTTCCTGTAAAGATTGTTGCATCTTCAAATGTATATGGGCCGGGGGACTTTAATGATACTAGAGTAATACCCCATACAATAAAGAGATTAGCAAGAAACGAACCTGCACGGTTATGGAAAGATGCTGAAAATGAAGTTAGAGAATTTGTTTACATAGATGATAGCGTAAATGCATTCATTACCGCTGCTGAAAGAGGAAAATTAGGAGAAGTATATTGCTGTGGGGGAACAGAACATCTTACAATAAAAGAGCTAATGGTAAAACTTTGTGAACTGATGGGCAAGGATCCAGAAAAAAATGTCCAAATAGCTGAGAGACCAGTAAATCTCAAAGAGTTAGAAACACAGTATATAGACTCGACAAAATTACGCTCAATTGGATGGCAACCACAAATCTCCTTAGACGAGGGATTAAAAAGATCTATTGATTTTTATTCTAAATTCGCGGGGAAATGAATAATCTCCGCAATGCAAATCATGGACAAAATATTCTTTTGGTCTGAAAAAATTCCGTTTATAAAAATATTGAAAGAATTTTTCTCCCAAATTGAGTATAAGGAGATAAATCTCTGGCCTGTAATGGCTAATGATGTTTATACTTATTATCAAAATCAAGAGCAAAGAAGCAAATTTAACAGAATTCTCACTATATTCAGAGGTCTATTCTTAAGAGATAAAATCAAGATTCAAGGAGGTACTGGTAAAATATTTGCAACATACTTTATGCCTCGAAGAGATCATCAGGAATTTGTAACAAAAGCTCTTGAAAAATTTTCAAAAGAAGAATTAACTTTCTTTGATGGCTATAAATACAAACAAAAAAAATCGCCATTTAAGTATTCAATCAGAATGCCGGATATTTTCTTATTAATTTATATTTTCAAAAAATTCAGAAAAGCTAAACTTAAAGAAATTCTAAAAGAAAATTATGCTCTCTTTGCTGCAAAAACCTATCTTAGATTCAAGCAAATTAAATATTTTAGCAAGATAATTGAAAAAGTTAATCCGAAAGCGTATATATCTTTTTGCTCGCCTGCTTTTCCTGAAGAAGCAATATTCACTCTATTGTCAAGGCAGAGGTCTATTCCGACATTTACTTTGCAACACGGTTTTTATTCGCCTCCAAAAAAAGAATTTTCCCCAATAGCCATTCAAAATGAGAATATTATCTCGGATTATATGCTTGTATGGGGAGAGAAAAGTAAAGACAACATAGAAGACTATTCTAAAGGAAAAGCGAAAATCATAATTGCAGGGAATCCTAAATACAAAAAAATGTCTGAAAAAGGAATAAAACAATTTAAGCTGAATTTGATAACCTCATTTTTGAGCGTTCCTCCTCATGAAAAAAGCAATAGAAGAGTGGTGCAGATACTTAATGAGTTCTCAAAGAAGAATCCAAATGTAAAAATCAAATTAAAATTACATCCTTTTGATGAGATTAAAAATTATCTAGATTTAGTTACAGAGAAGAACATTTCTTTTGAGGATAAAACCGCAACGGTACAAAGCCTATTACAAGAGAGCGACCTAATTGTTACACATTTTACTACTATTGCTCTTGAAGCACTATTTTACAACAAGCCTATTTTCAGATTTGATGACGAATTTTCTTTACATCTCTGGGATAATACAAACGATAAATTTTCAACATTAAAAGAATTTGAAGAAAAAATTAAGAATATACAAGATCCTAAAGAATTCGAGAAATTAATCAAATTTTATCAAAAAGAATTGAATAAGAATTTTTATTTTGAAGGAAATAAAGAACCATCTCAAGTTTATTATGAAAAAATTATGGAAGAGATAAAGAAATGACTTTTATTTTTTAGCAGCATAATTATCAACAAGTTCACAAATAATGTGATATGCGAGTTCATGGGCTTCTTGGATTCTGGCAGTATTGCTCATAGGGATATTCACATTAAAATCGCTTAACCCCTTAAGCTTACCTCCATCTCTGCCCGTAAATGAAAGGTTATATGTGCCGATTTCTCGGCCTTTCTTAAAGGCATTAACAACATCTTCGGAATTTCCAGAGGTGGAAATTCCCCACAGCATATCTTGGGGATTGGCAAGAGCTTGGACCTGCCTCTCAAATATACTGGGAAAACCATAACCATCATTCGGCCAAGCGGTTAAAAAAGAAGTATCTGTTGTTAAGGCTATTGCCGCTAGTCCTCTTCTTTCTTTTTTAAATCTTCCAACAAATTCAGCTGCAATGTGCTGCGCATCAGCCGCGCTTCCCCCATTGCCGAATATAAGAAGCTTATATCCTCTAGAAAAGCATTGATAAATTGTTTCTGCTGCTCTTAATAATATCTGTGATTGCCCTTTAAGGTAACCTTTTGCCTTCATGCTTGCTTCAATCATGCTATCAATTGAATCACTCATCTTTAATCCCAAAGTAATCTTTTAGATTTTGAATTGCTTTTATTCCCAGAGCAGTTGATGCCTCCTTAGAAGTTCCGCCAATATGAGGCGTACAATAAACATTAGGTAAGCTCAATAGTTCCAAGTTATAGGGGAGTTCTTCATGGTCATAAACATCTAATCCGGCTCCGGCAATAACATTATTTTTCAAAGCCCAGAGCAAATCTGCCTCATTAGCTATTCTAGATCGTGCAGCATTTATCACAAATGCTGAAGGTTTCATAGACTGAAATTCTCTTTTAGTTATCAGGTTTTCTGTGAGTTTTGTTAAAGGGGTATGAATTGTAATTATATCAGATTCTTGATAAATTTGATTCTTTGATGCTTCTTCAACAGCATAATCTTGATAAAATTGCCTTTGAGCAGAATCATTTTTAAGATCATTAGCTAATATATGACAATGAAATGGAGTTAATAATGAAATTAAATCTTTTCCAATATTTCCAACACCAATAACACCAACAGTCTTACCCGTTAAATTTCTCCCTTGACTTCCATATTTATTCCATACTCCTTCTTTTAACTGCAATGAGGGAGTATAAGCACCCCGCATTAAACTCAACATAAATCCCAAGACCAATTCTGAAACACTTCTTTTATTTGTCCCTTCTTGAAGCTTTACTTCAATATTATGTTTATTACATGCATCAAAATCAATTTTGTCTGTTCCTATTCCATGTTTTGAAATGACCTCCAGTTTAGGGCAGTATTTCAATAAGGATTCATCTATTTTATCCAATCCAATTATAGCCGCATCTGCATTTTCCAAGGCGGCCCTTAATTCTTCTTCTGTATATCTCTCTCCCTTTCCGTTTATAGAAACTTCTGTGAAATATCTTCTTAATTCTCCAACTAATTGCTCATTCTGAGATAGAGTAACAACACTTACAGCAACTTTTTTATTTAAAGGTTCCATTTTATTTAATGAAGTATATTGCTATAATGCTCCCCCTCATGATATAGTTTAATAGGTATGTCTTTAGATTTCTCTAAAATTTCTAATATCAATCTTTGAGATTCTAACTGATTACTGGTTAAGTCTATCAAAAAAGGATTTCCACCACTGAAAAATTCTAATCCTGTTTTAATGATTGGATAATATCGATTCGATTTTGTATTTACCAAATCGATTTTGTCAATTGTCAAATCATTCCATGAGCGGATAAGCAAGAAATTTTCATGCATATCTAAGTCTATTTTTCCTTTAGTTCCCACAATTAGAATATTTTTTTTAGTTGGGGAATTTTTGATGTATTTCCCTACAGTGATATCTATTGGTATCCCTTTATCCGTAACCAAATTTATCTCCGCATAAGTTTCTCCAATAAATTCTTGAGGTACATGATATTTCTGCTGTGCAAAATTATAAAATTCTTCACATACTGCTCGTTTTATTATTCCAGTACTAGAAATACTCTTCACTTTTCCAAGAAAATCTTCAAGGACAAAAAGAGGAATTAAAGAATGTACGGCCATATCTTGGATCATGCCCCCGCCTTTTCTTGTATCAACTACATGAGCCCCTCTATGATCTAATTTTCCAGAATCTCCTTCACTTTCTAGAATCTTTATTTCTACATGAAGGGGAGTACCTAATATCTCTTTCATCTTTCCCGATAGAAGATCCAACTCACCATAAGATTCTCTTTTCCTAAAAACTTCTTCAGTCTTGAAATAAAAACTGTCTTTTTTAATGATTCCCGATAGCAAGAACAAAGGAGCCATCTTTCTCATAAGATAATATTCCATTAAGAATATCTTTGATGGATTTTCTTTAATCAACTTTTCTAGTATATTAAGTTCTTCAATATTGACTGCATAAGGTTTCTCCAACATAATCCTAAATCCATTTGAGACTAAATCTACCGCATCAGATACATGTAAATCGTTTACATGTCCCAGTATTACAATGGGATTTTTTTCTTTCAAATCATCCAGTAACTTGCTTAAGGGTTGATTTTGAGTTCTGACTCTATGTTCTATTCCAGAAAAAGCATCTTCATTTGAAAATTTTGGTTTTATATCCACTGTTGCGATAAGATTAATCTCCTTATTCTGCATGTAGGACAATGCTGGAGCTAAAAATCTTTGATAAAGATCCCCTGTTCCAACAACAATTATATTTTCCATTAGATAGATACGAGACCAGATTTAATCAGACTCTCTGCATTGACAAAGTCTTCAAGAGTATCAATATCGGTGCATTCAGTTTTATTTACTTCAATCATATTGAAGTTTCCGCAAACTCTTTTTTTGTACTTAATGAAAGAATCTTTCTTAAAGAAATATAAATCTGCAGCTTCTTCATGAACTGGAATTAGATCCTGAGTTCTCAAAAGATTGTTTGGATCATGGTTTACGGGCATATTTTTATACCAGAATCTTCCATATCTTGGAGCAACTCCAAAAACAGAATCAACATTTTCCTTCTTAGTCAGTTCAATAGCCTGAGCGATAGTCTGCTCTGTTAAGAATGGAGAAGTAATATGAAGAAGCCCAATTATTTTATGGTTTAAAGAATCAATTACCCTTCCAATAAGCTGATCCCCCGCAATATTGTCTCCGTTGTATTCTTCAGGACGCTTGAAAGTGCCAAATCCATATTCTTGTGCTATCCTCAAGACTTCATCATCTGAAGAGTCTACATAAATTTCTCCAACTACCCTGCCTTTCAAATTAGATAGGGTCTTGAACAAATAAGAATAAAGAGGTTTTCCATTTAACAAACGAAAAGTCTTACCAGGAAGTCTTTTATTTATTGTTTTAATCGGAACCAATATGCAAGTTTCGTTATAATCGTCCATCATTTTCCTGATACAAATTTATTTTTAAAGGTTATGGAAATGAGTTGCATCTCGTCTGTTATTTCTTCTTCTTATGATTTCTAAGCTAATTACAAAGAAAAACTGACTTAATAGCAAAGCTATTCCCGCACCAAAGGTGGCCACAGAATCGCCATATTTCAATAAGACAGAGATAAGCAAATAGTTCAAGATTATATTAAGAATCGTAGAGATTATTGAGAATTTAGCAACGGTCTGGGGCTTACCTTTTGACATAAAATAAATAGTGTATAATCCAGTCAGAGGAAGTGTAAAGAAGGATAAAGATAGCAGTCTCAAAAGGTTTGTTGCGGCAAGATATCCTTTTCCATAGACAATTAAGATTATCGGATATGCTGCAGCGATAAGCGCAAGGGTTGCAAAGAATCCAAAAACTAAAGCGATATTTATTGATTTCTTGAATCCTTCTTCTAATTTATGTTTGTCCAGCCTGCTAAAAATCGGGAAGAGAGCTGTCCCAAATCCTCCGGTAATGGTGGTCGCCGCACTGACAAAGCTCAATGCGATGGTATAATAACCAATAAACTCTGCAGCTACAAAATGACCTAGCATAATTCTGTCAATGTAGCTGAATAAAATTCCAGAGAAAGTTGAAGCGGACAATGCTATAAGAAACTTGTTTGCATACTTTCTATTTTTCGGAGTAATCTTTGATTTTTTTGCGCTAAAAATATTAATTTTAGGCAGGGAAAAAAACCATAAAAACAAGGATACAATGAGATAAGAAACTCCTAAGGCTAAAAATATAAAGAATAAGGCCATTTCATTCGAAAGCGCAAATTTCAGAGAGAGTAAAACCGCTACAGAAACCAGTACAATCCTCGAGAGTTGGAATATAGACTCGCCGAAAAAAATGTCTTTAAATTTGTTAAATGATTGCAGAGTTGATTGAAGAAGCAACATAAGGCCATAAAAGAAGATATACAAAATTCCTGCAATCAAAGCCATAAAAATCGGCTTTTTATAAAAAGTATCTGAAATATATCTCGCAGAAACTATCAAAAGGATAATCAAAACAGACATAATAACAACTTTTATTTTCCACAAGTAAGTTAGATAGGATCTAGCTTTCTTCAAACTTTTTTTGCTTGCTTCTTTTGATATAAATTTTATGAGCGTGCTACCAATCCCAAAATCGGAGATAGTTGCAAAAAGCAAAATAGTAGAAAGAGCTAAACTATACAATCCGAATAATTCCGGCATCAATAGTCTTGCAATTATAACAGTAAATATTAAAGTTCCAACTTTTGAAATAGAATTAGTAAAAAATTGGAAGGTACTATTTTTAATTGCTAATCCAGTATTACCAGAAAAATCTCTCCTCTTAAGCCTGCCAAAAAGGTCTTGTATAAGCCCCCCTTTTTTGAGAATATTCATAAATTTAATAGTAAAACTCTCTTTTTATTTCTTAAGATTGGCTATTACAGTAATCTACTTCTTTCTTAACTTGTTCTTCAACCCAATGATATGTTTTTGCTAATCCTTCTCCTAGATCTATTTCTGGAGCCCAACCATAAAGTTTTTTGAATTGTGTATTGTCTGAATTTCTTCCTCTTACTCCTTCTGGTCCAGGAATATGTTTATATTGCAATTTTACTCCCGCAATTTCAGAGATTATATCTGCTAATTGATTCATAGACACCAATTCATCTCTTCCGAGATTTACCGGTTGGTCATTTGTTCCTGCCATTATTAATTCTAATCCTTTCAAACAGTCATCGATATAACAAAAAGTACGAGTCTGTTCCCCGTCTCCCCACATTTCTATATAATCCAAACCTTTTAATTTTGCTTCTGCAATTTTTCTTGAAAATGCTGCCGGAGCTTTTTCTCTTCCACCCTTCCATGTACCTTCCGGACCGTAAATATTATGGAATCTTGCCATTCTCACTTGCATATCACTACTATAAGTTTTTACAAGAATTTCTGTTACTAATTTCTCCCAACCATAAGTATCTTGAGGGTTCGCAGGATATGCATCTTCTTCTTTTAATGGTGTAACATCTGCATTAGTCTGTTTATCATTTGGATAAATACAAGCAGAGCTACTGTAGAAATATTTCTGAACGCCCTGATTTGCTGCAGCTTCTACAGTGTTAAGATTAATTAAAAGATTATTTCGAAGAATAGTTTTTTGATTTTCAGGAGCTTGAATAAATCCCATGCCGCCCATATCTGCAGCGAGAGCAAAAACTTCATCTATAGGAGCAGAACTTGAATCACTTCCTTTTGCTGGACTTAAAGCAAGATAAGCTGCTTTAGAGTCTCTCAAATCTAGAATCCTAAAATCATCCGCATGTGTGGGATATTCCGGAGCTTTCCAATCAATGCCTCTTACCCACTCTCCTTTTTCTTTAAGATGATTAACTAAATGATGTCCAATAAATCCTGCGGCTCCAGTGACCACAATTTTTTTCATTATCAGAACAAAAATCAATTACTTTTAAAGATTATGATATTCAAATCTAATTTCTTAACAAATATAATCCAATATAGTTTACTAAATCAGTCTTTTTCGATTTTATTTATTATGTCAACAAATGCGGGCCTTGTAATTAATATTCCGACGGTAATACCAATTATGGTTGTAAATGCAAAGCCTTTGAAGAATCCTGCAACTGCCCAGTATAATGGAATCAAAGAAACGAATGCCGTGAAATATGAACCCAGTATAATTGCAAATGCCCTCTTCAATCTCTGTTTTATATTTAATATCTTAGATCTTGCTTCATCAATTATTATTATTTGACTATCTATTCCAGTTCCAATGGTTGCCAATATACCTGCAATACTAGGAAGGTCAAGATTCCACCCGATTAAAGCAGCAATTCCGAGAATGATTATTATTTCAGAAACGCTTGTTAAAATTACTGCAAGAGATTCTTTTATCTTCCTGTATCTAATGAAAATGACTATTGAAACCGCGAATATTGCGACAGCAGCAGCAATAAGAATTGTATTTGTAAAGTTTTGACCTAAAAGAGGAGAAATTGTATTCTCCTGAACTATATCTAATTTAAATGGAAGACTACCTGTTTGAAGTATTGTTTGAAGTCTTTTCATTTCAGAAGTCGCATTATCAATAGCACTCTGTTGGGTTGTTCCTACCCCATATCCTTGGATTGATACTTGAGTCGTTACAACTCCCTTAAGATCTGCACTGATTTGCAAACTGTCAATTTTTTGTCCATCAAGATATAAATCAAGAGGCTCTGAAAGATAGTCTCCATTGGAAGTGTGATTTATTGAAAGGTTTTGAGTAAGTTGAGCAGATCTCGTTGCAGCAGATTGGCTCAAGTAAACAGCAAAATTAAATGAGCATGTATAAGACCCGCCTGTTTGCTGATTGCATGATTGCAAACCTGATTGCTGTCCTGATGTAGCGACTGAAGAAATATCTTGCTTTTCCCCTTGGAATACTGTCTGACCTCCAATCATTGCTTCAAACTTTCCTTGCTGTGAAATTAAATTATCTAAATCCGAGGGTGTCGCACCGGCTATTTCTATGCTAACATAATTATTACCGCTTAAATCTGAAATTGGAGAAACTTTTATGTCTTGAAGTCCATAGACATTTAATCTGTTGCTAATCATCTGAGCTATTTCACTAGCTTGATCAGGAGTCAGAGATTGATTTACTGCTTTAACAAGTGCACTTGCTCCGCCAGAAAGATCTAGGCCGGTCTTAAGGTTAGTTGGAGAAATACTTTTCACAATTATCTCGGGGGCGATATTTGAATAATATACTACTTGCCCTTGGTTTGTATTGAATGTGACTTTAATACTACTGTTTGAAATAAAAGTGTTCTGCAGAATCCTTGAATAATCATCAACATTTGTCACAGAATTTCCATTAATCGAGTTTATTATTGCCCCAACCTTAAATCCTTGAGATGCAGCTGTTGAATTTTGGGTTATACTCGAAATTACAACTCCATTTTGCAGAAAATAGGGAGTTGCAAATATAGAAAGAAGAGCTAATATCAAAGAGATAATTAGCAACCAAATTTTCCAGGTTAATTTAAGGTTTAACTTCATTTTTTCTTGTAGCATACCATTTAATTATGCAGGCATTTGTAATCCAGGTATTATAGATATCAAAGCACAATCCTATCGCTAAAATAGTAAATATCTGTGCCATGGTATTTGAAAAAGAACTTATCAAAAATAGAGCTGCAAGGACTGCAAGTATCGCTGTAATGGTCATGGTAATTCCTGTTTTAAATGCGCCAAAAATTCTATGGTCTATTGATCCATTTGTGCTCTTTAAAACTCTGTTTGTAAGCAATATATCTGTATCTACAGAATACCCTATTAACATCAGAAAGGCTATTATTCCCGCAGAAGATAATTTCATACCCATGAAATTAATAACCACTAGGGTCATTAAAATATCTGCAAATGCGGATAATACCACTGCAAAACTGGGAACATTAAATTTCCAATAAATGAACAGGCTAATAAGAAGAGTGATTAAAGAAAGGATTAATGCAAATTCTATAGACACAGTTTTCAATACAAAGAATAGGAAAGGAGAAAGTATTGCCAGCAAGATTAAAATTGTTTTAATGCCCTTGCCTTTTCCAAAAAGGAAGAATACAACAACACCCATGAAACCAAATGCAATTAAAACTGCAACTAATAATTGCTGATAAAAACCATTGCCAAGAGTGGAATTTGTAGATTCAAAGCTGCTATTTTGATCTGTTAAACTATATCCAAGATAATTTTCAAGAATTGACTTTGCGGTTTTAGCATCCAAACTTGTTTGGATAACAACTGCTTTTTGTTGTTGTGTAAAGACATCTTTTAGAGAATTTATATCAATGTCTCCCATTGATTTTGTGAGATCTAGCTTCATCTGATTTATATTAAAATTAGCCCCATAAACTGTAACAGATGTTCCCCCCAGCAAGGATATATCTTTGTAAATAAAATCATGATTATGAATATAAAAGATAGACATAGATGCAAAAGAAATGACAATAAGCAAAGCTGTGACTAATATAAGCCATTTGTAATGCTTATCATAAACTTCCTTGAATCTTGAAGCAAATTTTTTCTTTTCTTCCATTGTCAATGCGTAGGCCGGGAGTCGGACCCGGACCATCTGCTTGGAAGGCAGATATACTAACCGCTATACTACCCACGCCCTTAAAAAGATATCAAAAAAGAAGTTTTAAAGATTACTATACCATGCGCCCGATAGGATTTGAACCTACGACCCTCTCCTTAGGACGGAGATGCTCTAATCCAGGCTGAGCTACGAGCGCATAAAAGTGCAGGGAAGAGGATTCGAACCTCCGAACTCACTAAGAGACGGGATCTTGAGTCCCGCGCGTTTGACCACTTCGCTATCCCTGCTTAAGACAGATTTATACGGTAATTAGGATTAAAAACCTTTTAAAAATATATAGAATTAAATTTTTTTGGAAACAAATTCCAAATCTTTTTCCAATGCAGATATAGCTCTTTTGAATATCTCATTAACGTCTATTTGCCCAAAAGATTCTACGGTTATTATTAATTCATTCTTAGGTATCATTTCTAATTTCTTTCCTTCTTCCCTACAAATTTCTTCGCATACATCAGACACTTCTTTCTTCTGATTGTCCAGTATAATTATGCTTTTTCCTTCTTTTTTTATTTCATTATTAGGAAGCTGCTCTTTCATTCTTTCGTAAAGATCTCCATCCATTTTGATTTCAACAACATGCCTATAAAACATTAATCCCGGCGAGAATTTAGAATGCTCGTTTCCTTTTCCGGTTTTTGCAAATGCCACAATCTGCATTTCTCCTTCTTCTCCAAGTGAAGTTATAGGAATCTTATCATAAACTACGCCTAAAGCGCCCTTCAAATCTCCAGAATAAACTAATCCTTCTCCCTTAACATCTAACTTAAGTTCCATTTCGGTTTTTTCACTGACTGCTTTATCCATTTTAAGAGGAATCAAGCCGATTCTATGGGCTACAGTCTCATCATATAAAGGAGAATCATTTTTGTAAATTTCAACTTCATCGATTGCAAGAATAGGAATTTGGTTTATGTAACGCCTTACAGAATTTGCTAAACTATCGCTTATCTCTGCCCTGAAGGTAATCTGATTTTCTTTTCTTTCTATTATTTCCATTTTAATAAAAAAATTAAAGAGCTTTTAAACTCTTCTTCCTCTTCTTCCTCCTTTCTTCTTTGGTCCTCCACGAGGAATTCTTGTAACATCTAGTATGTTTAAAATCTTAAATCCGGACCTTGAAAGGCTCTTAATTATTGCATGTGCTCCGGGACCGGGAGTGGTATTGCCTGTCTGGGCTCTGATTCTAACATATAATGATTTAATCCCAAGGGGAGAAATTTCTTCGGAGACTCTTTTTGCAATAAACATTGCAATTGTTGGGTTAGCTTTTAATCTTGAATGCTTCGTAACCATGCCGCCAGTAACCTTAGATAAGGTTCTTCCGGACATGTCAGTAACATGAACAATCGTATTGTTAAAAGAAGTGTAAATATGAACTATAGCTTCTATTTCTTTTCTTTTTCTTTCGGATCTTTTTTCTTCAGATTCTTCCAAAGGTTCAGCTTCTTCAATAACTTCAGTCTCCATTTTCTTTTTCCTCCACTACTATTTTTTTTCGATTATTTTGCTTTAAAGAAATATGGTTCTCAAGTGCAATTGGAACTACATAAGCGGGGCTGTTTACAACTTCGCCGTTAACTAAAATCTTTTTATGAATGATAAACTGCCTTGCGGCCTTTATAGTGGGCACAATTTTCTTGTCTACGACAACGGTCTGCAATCTTCTTTGCATATAATCTTCTTTGGTTAATGATAGAACATCTGCAATGCTGTTAACATTCAATCCTATTTTTCTTAATCTTTTGAAGAAAGCTTCTTTTTCATCTTCTGGAGCAGAAATCAAATTTTTAGCTTTTTCTCTCATCAAATCAACTCTTGCCTGAGCTTTCCAAATCTCTCTCTTATTCTTTAATCCGAATCTTTCTGTGATTATTGCTTCTTCTTCAAACCTTTTTTTATCATAAGGTTTTTTTGGCCTTGAATAACTTTTATGTTTTCTTTTCATTTTTTAACTGCCGTTACCGGCGTTTTCTTTTTAATTCCGACTCCCCTGTTTCTGTTCCTTCTGAAATTTCCTTTTGTTCTTTGACCTCTAAGAGGCAGGCCAAGAGCATGCCTTATACCTCTGTAATTCTTGATTTGTTTTAATCTCTTAATATCAAATTCTTTTGCCAGATCCAAATCCACTCCGGTCAAATGCCTGTTCTCTCCAGTTTCTCTGTCTCTTCTTCGATTCATAAAATGCGCTGGCAAGGTTGGTTTCTTGGCAAAATCTGAAATCTTTTTTATTTCATCTTCAGAAAGTGATCCGATTTTTTTGTATTTGTCTATCCCCAAAGAATGGCAAATAGCATTTGAAAAACTCCAAGAAATCCCCTTGATTGTAGCTAATCCGGCATAAACCGTCATACCACCTTCTATATCTCTCGATAAAATTCTCACAATTCTCTCTGTATTTTGAGGTTTTGTTTCCATTTTAGTGAACAAATAGATTATATCTTTCTCTATCTACAAGCTCTTTAAAAATTCTTCTTTCTACAGATTTCTGGGGGTCTGGTAGATTCGGAATTCTTTTTCGGATATCTTCAAAAGATTCGAATGGTTTTTCTTCCCTTTGCTTGAGTATATCCTGCATGTGTTTTTTCCCTAAACCCGGCAGAAATTCCAACTGATGGACTCTCTTGTTTATCGCTTCGGATTTATTGAAAAATGTCACGAACTCGCTCTCTCTTTCCTTTACAATTTTCTTTATAAATTCTTCCAATTGAGTTTTTGCTGATTCAGATACCTTTTCAGGAGATAATCTTCCCAGAATATAATAGACTTTATCCCTTTTGCCTTCTCCAATGTAAACTCTTTCACCAATTTCAAAGTTTGTCCCTCTTCTAGGAACTAATTCAAGAAGCGTAAGATCTTTTTCACCTATAGCTTGCACTACAGGAATCATTTTCTTTTCTAGAGGATATCCGTTCGGCAAATAATCTAGCACTATTGCATATTCTTCTTTTTCCATTTTCCTTATTTGATGAATTCTTTAACAGTATCGAGTATTCTTTGGGTTTCATTTTCATCCAAACTTATATCTGCGAAAATTTTATTTAAGTCTTCATTTGTTTCTGGTAGAATATCTATTATTTTGGAAATATGGTCGGATTTAACCTTCATGAGATTCAATTCCTCAAGCTTTGATCTAAGCTCTTTTGCTTTCTTCAGATCTATCCTTGCAAATTTTTTTATGAATTTATTCAATTCTGCAGAATTCTCATTATCTTTGGTGTATTCTTCTGCTTCAATCATGCTTAGGGAGATTCTATTCTTTATCATTGTTTGATTTTTTTTAAGTGAACAGGTTCAATTAAGAATTCCTTTTCCTTATTTTGAGTGTAAATCTTTACTTTATAGGCATTCCCCCGCTTCTCAGCGATAGTTCCTGTTGAGCCTTGCAGTCTAAGAGGGAATCTAGAGCTTACTGATGGCTCCTTTACAACAGCAACGGTTTCTCCATCTTTAAATTCCTTGAAGAGCTTGCTAAGTCCAGGTTTTCCATTACTATGAATTCTTTTTCTTTTACTCATAATTTACCCACAAATATATTATTTAAAAAGCTATTTATTTCCCGCAGAGAAGAAGAATTAGGTAAATCGCTTTCCAGTACCGTCTAATAAATCGGGTCTCATTGGCTCCAGATTGCCTTTGTCTCTGGCTTCATCAGTAGTCTTTTTTATAGCATCAAACATCTTTTTTCCCCAAACTCTCTCGCCACATCTATCGCAAATTTCCATAGACCGGTTATCCTTAAGATCAGACTGACAATAAACGCATTTCCTCATTTTTTCACCTTGATTATTTGTGAAAACGGAATTAGTTTTTAAAGATTTGTGTTATAAGTTGGATAATATACGTGTAATTTAAATAATGTTAATAGATAAACTTTTTAAAGAAGAAATTAGTAGATTAAATATGAAAAAGGGCTGGTTTATTGTAGGTGTTATTCTTATTGGAATTGGTATTTTATTATCCTTCTTGCCTGATCCCTATTCTTCATACAATATTCCTTTTTTCATCTTTGGAATTGTCATTGCTGTTTTAGGAATTGTTATGGCTAATAAAAAACTTTCTTTTAAACCGATAAGCCAGTGGAAAAAATAAGAGCACATTCGTGAGCATTGATAGTACATTGTTAATTTAAGTGGTCTTACAAATTTAGACAAATTTTAGCATAATAAAATATAAAAAGTTTTGAATATTCATTATTCTATGAATTTAACTTTTAGTTCTTACCCAAAATGCGAATGTGGGTCGGATATGGTTCCTATACTGAAAGAAGCGAGAGCAAGTTCTGATTGGATTGAAGCTAACGACTACTTAATGGAACAAACTCGTCTTTTATGGAAGTGTGTTAAATGTGGTAAGGTTGTAGATTTCAACAAGAAGAAAGAGTAATCAACTGCAACCACTTATTTTCAGGATTAAGCTGTAATGTGGGAATAGCCAATTGATAAGGACAGCAACCTATCCCTTGATGCTTTGAAATAAAATTATAAAATATACTCCAACCTTTCATTATTGCATTTGCACTTTCCAAACTTCCGTGAAATCCTCTAAATGTCTTTGTTCTTGCTCTCAAATTATTATGAAGTCGTTCAATCGGATAATTGAAACCTTCGCCACTTGAAGCAGTAACTACATTATGCTCTATTTCTTTTTTCTTTAAGCTGTAATATCCGAATACCGATTTTACACTTCCTTGATAAGCATGAAATCCGTCGCTTGTAATATACTTGAATTGATTTTCAGTTTTCTTCTTTGCTCTTGCTAAAACTTTCTTGATTGATTTCTCATCTCTTGACTTTGCAAAGTCGGAACTAACCATAAATCTTGTTTCAGTATCAATAGAATCAATAAACCAATTTGAATCAACTCCTCTTTTGTTCTTGAACTTTCTTCTATTGAATTGAACTTCATCAACCTGCAGCTCTTTTCCCACACTTAGCTTTAAGTTGTCTGTGAATTGCGAAATCATCTTGCTGTACTTTACAATCCATTTGTAAATTGAAACATTAGAGGAGTTATGCGGATAGAATGCCTTAAGATGCTCCTGTATCTTTCTTGTGCTTATTCCCCTGTAGAATAGGTCTATGCAGAGAGTTATCTTTTGGGGTGTGTTTCTCATGCGGTAGAAAGCGGTATGCGGTATGAACTTCTTATTACAACTCTTGCAATAATATCTTTGTTGCTTTCCACTTGTAGTGGTGAAGAATCCTCGTTTAACTATCGCGATACTTCCGCAATTTGAACACTTAATATCTTCCATAGAATATTCAGGTACCTGAACTATATATACCTTTCGGTACCTGAATAGTTAAATCTACTAATATCTACTAATATCTCCTAAATTAGTAGATTACGAAGTTAAGGCATCTACTAATATCTACTAATATCTACTAAATTAGTATAATTTAAATACTACTAATTGCTAAGAAAATAGTAGAAAATGAAAAAACCAGAAACTCCTCCAGATTGGAGAAAAATCTTTAGTGAAGATACGCAAATATACAAGCTAATTAATGATAAAGATGTTTTTCAATTTATAACAGAATGTAATAAGAACTATATTCATTGGGATAAATTAAGAAGATTGCCTATCCCAAAAAATATTGCTCCTGAAAAAATATGGGCTTTGATTAAATTTCTTAGGTCTGATAAGTCTCTACGCTTTAATTTTGATGGATTTAATTTTAAATATACAATTACTTCCGATGCTTCAAAGAAACTTCATTTTTTAGATAAAGAAGCTGCAGGGAATTTACAAATAGATGATAGGGTTATTTACAAAACAGGACAAGAAAGATATATTATAAGTGCCCTAATGGAAGAAGCAATTGCTTCAAGTCAATTAGAGGGGGCAGTAACTACAAGAAAAATTGCAAAAGAGATGCTAAGACAAAATAGAAAACCAAAAACCGATTCCGAAAAAATGATTCTCAATGGTTACAAAACTCTAAAAATGATTCTTGAAAGGAAGAAAGAAAAGTTATCAAAAGAATTTATTTTAGATATTCAGAAATCTATAACAGAGGATACACTTAAGGAAAAAAGAGATGAGGGCATGTTTAGAGATAATAATGATGTTGTGGTTGGTGATACTTTAGACATAGATGCAGTATATCATGTTCCTCCCGACTACAATAAAATTCCCTATTTGATAGAGGAGTTATGTCAATTTGCAAATAGTAATAATGAAGATGAATTTATACACCCGATAGTAAAAGCGATATTCCTTCACTTTTTAATAGGATATATCCACCCATTTAATGACGGCAATGGCAGAACTGCAAGAGCCATATTTTATTGGTATGTGATTACTCAAGGATATTGGTTATTTGAATATACCCCGATTTCAAGAAAGTTTCTATCCTCAAGAGTAGATTATGGTTTATCATATTTACATTCTGAAACAGATGAAAATGACCTAACTTATTTTATAGAATTTAACTTGAAAGCGATATATCAAGCATTAATAGATATGCAGAATTATATAAATAAAAAGAAAAAAGAGCAAACGGAAGTAAATCAAATGGTTGGGAAATTAAAAAAGATAACAATTAGACAAGCAGGAATAATAAAAGAATTTATGCAGGAATTAAATAAATATTTTACAATAAAAGAGATTCAAGGAACATATCATATTGCATATGAAACTGCAAGAAATGATTTAATGGAATTGTCTAAAAAGAAGTATATTACTATGACTAAAATAAAGAATAAATATGTATTTGTAATTACAAAAAAAAATCTTTCCAAAATAGATGAAGATATAGATAAAGTTTAATTCTTTTCAATCACAATCTTATTCTTCTCTAATCTGGCTTTAAGTTCCTTTCCAATGAATCCAGATTCTCTAACAACATCTTTTGGTAAGGTCACTAAAAACTTTGAATAAGTTGTCTCACCAACTTTCTTATCCAGAACCTCTCTTATCTTCATAGTTTAAAGAGGTACCTGAACTATTTAAATCATTCGGTGCCTGAATTAATAAGAACTCGTTCCTTCACTACTATATTTTTGTCCGCCATGCTTCATCTGTGAAGGCGTAGTTGGATTCCCTTCGCATTTATGCTCTTCGGGAGTTCTATGTTTATCGCAGAATTCTTTATGACAATATTTACAAGGATAATCGTCTAATCCCCTTAATTTTTTCTTGCAACCTTTAAAATCACAAAATTCTTTTTTGGGTTCTTCTTCGGATACAATCTCGTTAAATTCTCTTTGTTCTTTTTCCTTTCTTAATCTCCGATTATTAATCCAATCTTTGAGAAATCCCATTTTAATGATGTCTATGTCGGTGGTGATGATTTCTGTGTCTATGTCTTCTCATTACTTTTCTAAGAATGAAATAAGCAAAGATAAGCAAACCAACGGCAATGAAAACTATTCCTAATGTAAATTGATTAGAGAAGTAAAACCAAAGAGTTCCTAATCCAAATACTCTCTTAACGCCCATAAAAATAAAGACAACAGCTACAAAATCAAGGAAAATAAACCAAGCTCGTCTTCTTTCGCTCTGTTGAATTTGATGAACCTGTTTTACATTTCCACCAACAATCGCATGGACTTTTGGAACGCCCCAATTCATGATTAATTAAGAAAAGCGTTCCTTAAAAATATATTTAATCAAGACCAGTTAAATTAACAATGTACATTGATAGTAATGTTTAAAAACTAATTTTCAAAACTAATAATATGATAATTCCAGTAAGATGCTTCTCATGCGGTAAACCAGTAGGACATTTATGGGAAGAATACAAAAGAAGAGTAGCAAGCGGAGAAAAATCCGGCAAAGTTCTTGATGAATTAGGATTAGAAAGATATTGCTGCCGATCTGTCTTCTTAGGGCAAACGGACTTGATAGAGCTTGTTGGCAAATTTAAGAAGGCTTAATTTTCCATCGAGATTTATAACCGCAATTCTCGCATTCTACTGATTTTATTCCCTTATGGATTCTGATCTTAGGACTCTTGTAAGGGCTGAGGCATTTTTTGCAGAAAGCTTTCTTTTTTGTTCCTAATTTTATATTATAACTTTTGGAAAGATTCTGAATTTTTTTTATTTCTTGAGGATTTTTATTCTTTATTTCTGGAAAGAAATTATCTATCTCATTTTGAGCTTCTTTTTTAGAAATTTTTTTCATTAAAGAGAAAAATCACCCTTTTTTATAAACATTATAGAAGACAGCTTAATGACTTAGCTTCTTTTAGAAACTAGCACCATCAACGTAAAAGGCTTAACTTCTGGGTTCGGAATGAGACCAGGTGTTTCCCTTTTACTATGGCCGTCTTCAAAAATCTCTGTGTATAGACATTTATAAAACTTTTTATATACATCTCTTTTAAGAAAAATGTGCGGGGGTGCCGGAGTGGTCAAACGGGCAAGATTAAGGCTCTTGTGGCTTAGTGCCTGCGCAGGTCCGAATCCTGTCTCCCGCATAAATCTTTAAATAGAATAAACGAAAATTTAATTTATGTTTCACCAAATTAATGGACAAAAGAATAACACTTTCAAAGAAATCTGGAAAAATCTTCGTAAATCCAAGAAAGTTCTATTGACCTTGCATGCCCGCCCAGACGGAGATTCTTTGGGTTCATGCACCGCTATGAAATACGTTCTTGAAAAGAACGGGATTAAGGTTCGCCTAATTAGCAAAGATAGGTTAAGTGAGAACTTGGAATCTTACGATTTTAGCAAAGAAGTGGAATTTGAAGTCGATATAAACAGTATTGACCTAAATGAATTTGATCATGTTGTCTTCCTTGATTTTGGTGCGCTTAATAACGAATTTTCTCGAGAATTTTTAGAGAAGTTAAAGGGCGAAAAAGTTATCAATATAGATCATCATCATACTAATTCTTTTTATGGAGATTTAAATTATGTTGATTCCAATTCTCCTTCTACGTGTTCCATACTTTTTGAGTTCTTTGACAAGATCGGTTTCAAATTTAACAGAGAACTTTCATTAAGGTTAATGATTGGCATTTGCACGGATACAGCTTTCTTTATACATGGCAATTCTCTTGATTCTTTGAAAAAAGCAACAATATTGATTGAAAGGGGAAAATTAGATTACAAAAAAGATTTAGTTACACCTATACTGAGTTCACCCTGGAAATTAAAAAAACTCCACGGAATCTTGTTAATGAATATGGAAAAAAAAGAGATAGGTGGCAAAAATGTTGCTTATAGTTGGGCAACCAAAAAAGAATATGGAAAGTTTGGATTAAATGTTTCGGATATAAGGTTAGGTATTGTTTGCATGCAGGATATAGAAGATTTGGATTTGATTTTTACACTTACGGAAGGAGATGGAGAAATAAAAGGTTCTTTTAGAAGCAAGGGATTAGATACTACCATTTATTCTACTGTTTTCAATGGAGGCGGACATAAGGAAGCTTCAGCATTTATCTTAAGAAGAACTACAAACATGAAAAAAGCTATTGAAGATGTTCTAAAAGTAATTAAGGAAAAAGGCTTTGTTGAAATTTAGTTTCTAAGGGGCATTTGTGGTGGACCTTGAATTATATAGCCATTAGAGTTGACAATTATTGCAAAATCATCACCAAGATTGTAATCGTCATTATCTGCAACATTATCATCCCCCATTGATCTTTCTATAAAGTATAATTTCTGTCCTGGCTGCAGAGTGTAAGACTGGTTATAATAACTTTGTTTTATCGCTGTTAAGGTATAAGTAGTGCTACCATCCGGATTTGAAGTTGTGTTCAATTGAAACCCTGTTATAGCTGTTTGAGCGTCTGGACTTAAGGGATTAGTAGAAATTAAGTAAGCATAATTAGCATAAGGGCTATCAGAAAGTTTTGTTTCATTAACATTTCCTGAAACAATTGCATTTGAAGTTGTATTTGCCTTATGAGAGAATATTACAAATCCGCCAATACTGACAGTAACAATTATTAGAATGATCAGTGAAATTCCTAATGGCTTTAATCCTCTTTTGTTCATAGATTAAAACTTAACAATTGTTATTTATAAATTTTATGGATTATTAATTTTCAAGAGCAATAAAAACCTTTAAATATCCTGATTTAAAGGTATATTTACTGCGAGTCAAACTCGGCGTTAGCAGTGGATAATACTTCTGCTAGTTTAAAATGAAATCAAAAACGAAAATAAATAAACAATTAAGAAAAAAAGGAAATCCAGAGTTAGTAGACACTATAATGGACGCTAGAAAGAATAAGAAATGGTTTAGAATCTCTGAGATTCTTTCATCCCCTAGAAAAAACAAATTAGAGAAGAATCTGGATATAATCAATAAAGAATCAAAAGATGGAGAGACTATCGTAGTTCCAGGAAAAGTCTTGTCTGTCGGCGAGCTAGATAAAAAGATTAGAGTTGTCGCTTTAAGCTTCTCAAAAAATGCAAGAGAAAAAATACTAAAATCTGGCGGAAAAGTTTCAACGATATTCGAAGAAATTAAAAAAAATCCTGAGGCAAAGGAGGTTAGAATTTTAGAATGAAAGTAATAGACGGTAAAGGAGCAACGCTAGGAAGACTCGCTAGTTATGTAGCCAAAGAAGCATTGAAGGGCGAAGAAATTAGAGTGCTAAACTGCGAAGAGATTTTAATCACTGGAAATAAGCAAGGAATAGTAGAAGGATTTAAACAAATGAGAAGAAATGTTGGCAGTACTCAAAAAGGCCCAAAGCATTCTAGAGATATTGACCGAATTGTAAAAAGAACAATAAGAGGAATGCTTCCAGAACATAGAGAAGGAAGAGGTAGATTGGCATACAAAAGAATAAGATGCTATATTGGAATCCCTAAAGAATTTGAAAATTCAAAGATGGAAAAAATGGAAAAGAGAAAAGAAACAATTTCACATAAAATTGGAGATATCATGAAATGAACGAAAAAAAGATGATCACATCTGGAAAAAGAAAATCTGCCGTAGCCAGAGCAGTTATTGTTGAGGGAAAGGGCGACGTCAAAATAAACAATCGAAATTATCATACCTTGCAATTCTTCGATAAATTAAGAATAGAAGAGCCGATAAGAATAGCCAAAGAAATTCTTGGGAAAACGGATTTTGATGTTTCGATAACTGTTAGAGGCGGAGGAGAAAGAGGACAAATTGAGGCATCACGACTCGCTTTAGCAAGGGCAATTTCTGAATTCGCAAAATCAAAAGAACTCACCGAAGTCATGTCAAATTATGACAGAAATCTTCTTGTTGCGGATGTCAGAAGAAAAGAATCAAGAAAGCCCGGAGACAGTAAGGCAAGAGCAAAGAGACAGGCATCTAAGAGATAATTATTTTATTCCAAGTTTTTCCAATTTATTCTGCACGTGATTAAAGAGAGTTGAAGAAATGATAGGCTGATGAGTTCCTTCAAAGACTTGATTGTTAAATTTTATTTTTCCTATATAAGTAAAATTCTTTAATATTTTTTTCAATCCATTTACAGATAATTTGTGCTTTTTAGCCAGCTGAGTAAGACTGATATTCTCATTCAAGAATTCTTCAAAGATTTCTTCTATCTCCTTATAGTTTTTAGCAGGAGTCATCTTCTTATTTTCTAGAATATATCCGAAGGGTATTCGAGACATCAAATTACCTTGTGATGCTTTTTTTATCATACCCTTTTTTTGCCTTTGCCCAACATCCCCATATTTTCTGAACGTTTCAAGAATATTGCCATCAATCTTTTCATTAACATATTTTTTGTAATCTTCTTCCTTATTCGGAGAGAAATGGTAACAGATATCACAAAGAAAAAGATCAAATTTTTTGCGATTTGCTGGGCCGCTGCATTTTACACAAATCTTCTCTTCCATTTAGATTACCCGAAGTTTCTTTAATTCTCTGAAGAATTGTTTATTGTTTTTGAATAAAATTGATTCTATTCCTAATTTTCTCGGGGCAGGCAAATTCCATTTTTGGTTATCTGTGAAAATTACTTCTTTAGGATTCAAATGAAGTCTTTTAAGTGCAACTTTAAAAATTTCGGGGCAAATTTTTCTTACGCCGACGTCACATGAAGTAACGATGTCATCAAATTTATTATATTTTTCATCCAATAAGACATCTTTAGCAACAGGCCATATATCGGAAATAATAGAAATCTTGTATCCTTCTTTTTTTAATTTGAGCGCGAATCTATAGAGGGGCATATTTCTTTTGAAATTTTCTTTATAGACTTGCCTATACGATCTTTCAAGTTTCTTGGCATTTGTATTCAAATCTTTGGCCATCATTTTTAATGCTTCTTTCTTAGAAATTCTTCCCAACATTGCATCAGAATAATAGGTGTCTATCGAATCGAAATATTGATCTAAGGGAAGTCCTAATTTTTCTGCGACAGCCTTGTGAACTCCTTCTTTAAGTTCGAATGTTTTACCTAGGGATAAAACGCCGCCAAGATCAAAGAATATTGCCTTGTACCTCTTCATACATTAGAATTTGTCAGAGTTATTTATATAGATTACTTTTTCTTTTTCATTAATTCTCTTTGATTTATCAACATTAACACAATCGCGCCTATAACAAAATAAGGACTTACCAAAAAAGTTAATGCAATAAAACCGAGAGCAATCAAGGAAAAAATTAAAACTTTTGGATTTTTTATTTTCATCTAATAAAATTTCCCCCTATACTCTGGATCTGTACCGATTATAACCATGGTCCTAATATTATCGGGAAGAATGTCCCTTCTATATGCTCCAAACCACCAAACAGCATTTTTTAATTGCCTAGTGGCTCTTTCTTCATGTTCACCACTGCTCTTATATTCAATTATAATAACCTCTTTGCCTGAAGTTTCAAAAACAACATCGGGCTGAGCTAGAATACCTCTTCCATTATCATAAAGAGTTTGTTCAATTGAAGCACTTACAACATGTTCTATACCAAATCTTCCGGGATTTGCTGCTATTATATCTAGGGCTCTTCTATGTATATTATTTTGTTTGACCATTTCATTCCTTAAAGATTATCAATAGGAGACTGTATCTTTTTTAATTCTTCTTGTTATGAATAATATAGATTTTAATTTTCTAATTTTTCCCGTACTCTATCAAAAATCTGTTGTTCTAATATCGGTTTGTGTTGGCCATTTGTTTCTTTTCCTGCAAATTTGACTTTCCCCAAATAAGTCGTGTTAAGAAGTAGCTTCTTTATACCCGCAGGAGTCATATTATTTTTCTTGGCTAATTGAGTTAGAGATATATTTGAATTAAGAAACTCATTAAAAATCTTTTTAATTTCTTCTGCTTCTGCTTCATTAATAATCAGCTGTTTGTTTAACAATTTGTAGCCTTTTGGAGCTTTTGTTATGAAACCTCCTTCTTTTGCCTTTCTTTCCATTCCGAACTTTGTTCTGTCTCCGATTATATTTCTTTCAAATTCAGCAAACGCACCTATAATCTGAAACATAAGTTTTCCGGAAGCACTTGCAGTTTCTATCTTATCTTGGAGGGAAACAAAATCAATCCCCCAATCTTTTAATTTATCTATTGTTAAAATCAGATCTTTCAAACTTCTTGAGAATCTATCTAATTTATAGATAAAGATAGCATGAAACTTCCTTGATTCAGCATCCCTAAGTAAATTAATCATCTCTGGGCGATTCAAATCTTTTGCAGATTTTCCCTCATCCCTATAAATTTTGTAAATTTCATAACCAAGGGCTTTTGCATAATTTTGCAAAGAATCTTCTTGTGCATCTAAAGAGAAACCATGTTGGGCCTGATCCTGAGTTGAAACTCGGATATAAATTGCGGCAAGGGGCTTATTTGAACTCATTTTATCTTTTTTGGTCTACCTCGCTTAATGTTGCCTGCTTTATCAAGTTGCGATTTTATCCAAAAAATTAATGCTAAGAAAAGTAAACTAAAAATGATGAATCCCGTCCAACTTATCCAATCTCCAAGATTATCTCTTAAATGAGCATAAGAATCGACCCAAAGACCCCCAATTATGCCCCCAACAATACCGGTTAGTGAACCGACCCAAAAAATTATTCTTTCTTTTTTATTAAATTGTACCATCTTTTCTTTATTCATAAACTTAGGGCTCAAAATAGCTCGTTCACAGAAACTTAGGGTGCCCTAAGTATATAAATTTTATGCAGAAAAGGTTCGCACAAGATAAGTTGTACGAAGTTTTTGTGCATAAACTAGAAAAAAGAGAATTTTTCTTTAATCGGGACAACAATGGTCCTCTAATGAGCCCGATTCCTTTGTTAACTTAGGTGAGCTTTGTGCATTCTGTGTATATTCTCGTCTATGGAAGAATCTATTTTGTGCGAAGGCTGCAAGTTGCGAAACTCTTGAAGTAAGTAAAGCTAGATAATCAAAGGGCTTTATTTCTTCTAATGTTGGAAAGCCTTTCTCTGAAGGATTAACTCTTCCTCTTAAAGAGGATTCTAATCCCTTCTCCTGAAGGAAATAAGCTCCAACAAATTCTTGGGATCATAATCTCTAACTAGATAAGAAATATGCACTAAAATCACCTTTATTAAAATAGATAGAAATCAAAAAAAATAATAAAATAAAGAAGATTATCTATTTACGCTTCTTTTTCATACTGTAATTTCTCATCAGCTTGGTTATTCCAACGACTAAGACTATTAGTGCTATGAACCATTGAACAACCATGTTATTCCAATTGAAGCCTAGACCTAATAATCCTAAGACAAGTATAACTCCAAGCAAAGTAATGAGCCACGCTGTTAATTTTGCCATTTTCACCTCCTCTAAAATAAAATAGGATCTAAGATATTATAAATTTTTCTTAAAGTTTTTTTGTTCACCAAGGTGATCTTTGTACAAGAAGCCTTTCAAGATTTGATTTTTCACTTGGAAAATTTTCTAAAAATTCATTTATCACTTTTTCTTTTGTATAACCCAAATCAAAATATTTCATTTTGTGTACTAAAAAATAAGCGATTGCTTTTACGGGATTATCAAATCTATGCACTTGTGCTTCAACCCAGGTTTGGATTGGCGCACCTATCTTTTCAGAATAGATAATTCCCAAACTACAAATCTTTTCTTGAACTATTCTACCTATCCCATATGCCCCCATGTCCCAGCCATAAACTGCCCATGGTTTTTCTATTCCTACTTCTTCAGAAAACTCTCTAGATATCCTGTCTATATCTAAAACAATTCCTCTTGTGACGGGCATATTTTAATATCACCGGTTCAATATTTAAAGATTGTTATAAAGATGCGCCTAAAAATTTTATCAATCCTTTAGAACTATCGTCGCATGTTCACTAAGGTTATCTTAGTGCAACAATAAAAACTCTTTGAATTTTTCAAACAGCTGTTTGTGGCTGTTTAAACAGGCTGTTTGCCTTCATTTTTTACAATAAAAATGAATTAATAATCCTAAAATTAGAGAGATTTATAGTTACAAATTTGTAATTAAAAGAGGGTTTTTTCTCTGTTTTTCGACGAAACATTTTTAAATTATGTTTTGTAAGATATAGTATGTTTTGGTTTTCAAAGAAAAAAGAGATAGAGAGCCTGAAAAAAGATGCGAAGAATAGTTTTGATTCAGTCAAAAAAGATATTCATGCAATTAATGGCTGGATAAATTTTTTAGAATCGGAGAAAAACAGCCATAAAAAACATATTGAGGATATTAAGGACGATTTATCGTCGATAAGAGAAGATCTTTCAAATCTTAAAAATATTATTTCTTTCATGGGAGAACTAAAAATGAGCAAGGTGTCTAAAACATCTAAACAGCTGTTTAATAAACAAACAGCTGTTTATCCTGTTCAAACAGCTGTTCAAACAGCTGTTCAAACACCAAATTTAAGCCATTTTTCAATAACTGAAAGAGCAATACTATGGGTATTGTTAAATACAGATATGAAATTGAGCTATGATGATATTGCAGCCATGCTAGGAAAGGAGAGATCTACAATTAGAGGTCAAATAAATGCAATAAAACAGAAAAGTGAGAGCTTGATTGAAGAAGAAATTGAGAAAAATGGTAAAAAGAGAGTCTTTATACCTGAAGAAATGAAAGAAAAGATGCTAAAAAAGACAAAAGTGAGAGTTGGTAAAGAGAGAAAATCCAAAAAAAGCGAAGGAGAATAGACAAAAGTGAGAGATAATTAAAACAAGAAGAAAGAGAGAAAGATAAAAAATGTGAAGAAATTAAAAAATAAGGGGAATTGAACTTAAAAAGAGAGAGTAATAATAAAAGTTATTCGGTAAAGAGAATAATTAATTAAATGCCTCTTAGCTGCAAAATTGTATTTAGTGAGACTATTTTTTTTAGGTTGGGGGAAATAGATAATTTGACATTTTTATTCTTTATTTTCATTTTATCGAGGGGGATTCCTTTTTTTATAAGTTTACCAATGTAGTCTCTTACAGAACTTTCGCTTAAGCCAAGCTTCTCAGAAAGAGTTTTGTAGTCGCAATTTCCCTCGCTTTCTTCTAACTGATATAACGTCGAAAAGACCAGAAATTCCTGTTCAGTAAGATCCTTGAACTTAAGCCTTATTTCCTTTTTTATATTATCCAAGGAATTTAAGACTTTGAGGGCATTTTCCATAGAATTCTCCCCTATTTTTATCTGTTGGTTTGTCTGTTGGTCTGTTGGTTTGTCTGTTGGAACCCCTTCATTTCCACTGGAAATAGGTAAATTTTGAGGTTTTAAAGCCTTAAAGGGAGGCAAATCTGTGGGATTCAAAGAGATATTTGTTGAGGTTATTGAATTATGTGTTGGAATCTTATTAGAATCTATTTTAGCACTTACTTCCTTTATTTTCCTGGTTTAAAGAAGCAATTTCTTCCTTTAATAGGTCTATATCTTCTTTTACTTTCTTAAAAGCTTCTTTAATCTGATCCATTAATTAATAAGAAAGATTAAACTATAAAAAGTTAATTAAGATGAAACACGCTCTTTGTAAATATTATAGGCTTTGTCACTTAATTTCCACCGAGCTCTTTTTTTATAAGATACTCCCTTTGGATTCTTGTTGATTTCTACTATCAATCCTTTATTTTTTAAGTCTAGAAGGAGATTTTTTACAAACTCTTCATCTCGAGCAATTTCTTTGGCAATATGGAAAGTAAACAATAATTTAGGCGAACTTTGAAATAATAAGGCCAGTATTTGTTCAGAAATCTTATCCCTCTTTTCCTTGGAGATTTTCATATAACAAAGAGGACTATATCTTTTAAAAGTCTATTCGTTGCTAGTAGTACTTTTCATATCTCCTTTTTGGATTGAAGGCATAGGAATATGTAATGGTAGATTCATTTCATCTTCTAATTCAAGGGCTTTTAGATTAGATTTCCTCAGAATTATATTGAATATAAACACTCTGAAATCTTCAGGCATGTCTTTATCTTTCCAAGATTTAAGGATTTCCTTAGCCATTTTAGGCTCAATTTCTAAGATTATATCTCCTGAAAAGACTAATTTGGCATAATCCGGATCATAAGTTACAGTATAAGTGAATTTAACGGCTATAAGGTCTTCTTTGGGCTTTAGAATGTCTGTAGGCTTGACTGAGCTTATCTCAGAAATGTCTATATTTGCATTAACTTTCACGTCGTCAAGGCTATTAGAAGGCAATTTCTCTATGTTTATTTTCTTGAAACTGAAACCTATTGCTCGCATGATAAATAGTTAATTCTTATGTTTTTTAAATTTATTGATAGTTTATGAATAAAAGAAAAGTCTTAAACCAAGTCTTCTTCAGAAACAATTACAAAGTCGCCTATTGCAATTATAGAGTTATATGGGATAAGTAAATCGCTGTTATTTGCCCTTTCTAGGTTTAGATTCCTTACATAAGGTGTAGAATCTTTAACAACGACATTAATAAGCTCTCCAGATCTTGTTTCAAAGGTTATATCCTTAACAAATCCTAGCCTTTTACCTTCTTTTGTTACAATCATCTTCCCAACAATAGCTCCAAAAGGATTTTTTTCTTGCATTAGGAAATTAAAAGTAAATAATATATAAACTTTTCTATGAAGTAGTATACTTTTTCGAATATACTCTTATTTTTTCAATCTTAGACTCCCACCCCCCTATTTCTAATAGAAGTATTTAAAAAGAAATTCTTTGTTTTATTCTTATATTATTTATTTAAAAAAATATATATTATATAGTATATACATTTCTAATAAATTATTATTAATCTTCAATGATATTAAAATGGGTTTCCATTAGAAATAATGGTGTTTTTCTTTTATAGTAGTTATAATCCTTTATATAATTGATTTAATCTTTCACGTATATAAAACTAAACTAAATAATATTTCCATAGGAAATAGGAGTGTGACAGATGTCATTAGAATTGGATAAGATTTTTGAATCCTTTGATAAAAACACGATATTCAAAGATAAAACATATTTGCAAATAAATTACCAGCCAGAAGAAATTCCACATAGAGAAGAGCAAATAAAGCAGATAGCTTCCATATTGGCTCCTGTATTAAGAGGGGAAAAAAGCAGTAACTTATTCCTTTATGGTAAAACCGGAACAGGGAAGACTCTTTCTATTCAATATGTTAGGGATGAATTATTAAAAAGATTTGCAAGGAATAACGATTTTAAATTAAGAATAGAATATCTTAACTGTAAACTTAGGAAAGTATCGGATACTGAATATAGAATTTTAGCAGAACTAATCAAAAAAATGGGGGGAGAAGTTCCAGATACAGGTTTGCCTACAGAAGCAGTTTATAACCGGTTTATTAAGATTATAGACTCTGAAAAACAGCTTCTTGTTTTAGTTTTAGATGAAATTGATCAGGCAGTTAAGAAGATATCCAGCGATTTTTTATACAATCTTACAAGATTAAATTCAGAACTCTCAAAAACCCAAATATGTGTTGTTGGAATTAGCAATAATTTAACATTTTTAGATGAACTTGATCCTAGAGTAAGAAGTTCTCTTTCAGAGGAAGAAGTAATATTCCCGCCTTATAATGCTTTACAATTACAAGACATCTTAAAAAAAAGGGCTTTATTTGCATTTAAAGAAAACGTTTTACAGGATGGAGTCATTGCAAAATGTGCCGCTTATGCTGCAAGGGAGCACGGGGATGCTAGAAGGGCTCTGGATTTGCTAAGAGTTGCAGGAGAATTAGCTGAAAGAGAAGACTCAAATAAAATCTTACTTGAGCATATAGATGAAGCAAATAATAAGATAGAAAAAGATAAAATTATCGATGTTATAACTTCAGAACCTAAGCAATTTCAATATGTTTTGCACTCGATTATCCACTTATCAGAACAAAGAAGCAAAAATTCTTCTGGGAAGAACAATTCTGAACCTATTTTTACAGGTGATGTCTATAACTATTACAAAGATTGTGTAAAAAACAAACTAGAAGTTTTGACTCAGAGAAGGGTAAGCGATATAATCCAAGAATTTGATATGCTTGGAATCATTAATGTCCGAGTTATTTCAAAAGGCAGAGGAGGAAGGATGAGAGAAATTAAACTTGCAGTAACAAATGAGATTATAGATAAAGCTAAAGAGATCATCAAGGAATCATTGCAATTTTTATATTAAAATGGATCCAAAAGAAGTTTTGAACTTTTGTTTAGAAAAAGGCATACTCTTAGACAAAGAAGTACTCAATTTAATTAGCGAATCCACTGATCTTGATGCTGCAAGATTAATGATCGAGCAAATAAAAGAAAACAGTCACCAAAAAGTTATCACTAAAAAAGTCTTTACAGAGAGTGTAAAACAGTTTAGTTCTCCTACTTTCCCGGATGAGAAACAGAAAAGCTTTGAAAAACTGAGAATAAGATTAGGATTAGAACTTGAAATTTCTAAAGAAGTTTCTACCCTTCCTCCTGCTGAGTCAAATGAAGCCCAAGTTAGAGATGAAAAGAAGTTTCTCGGGGTCAAAATTTCTTCTTATCCTACAAATTCTAACAAAAAAATAGATGTAGATAGTTTTACCAATTATTTCAGAAATAGGCTTTCAAAAATTAAGCTGATCTTACAATCCCATTCAAATTTAAAAAATTTAGTTTCTATAAATAAAATTTCTGGAGACCGGCAAGGTATTTCTATAATCGGTATGGTTTCGAATAAGAGAGTGACAAAAAATGGAAATATTCTTTTAGATATAGAAGATCTAACCGGAAATGTAAGAGTTTTAATTAATCATAACAAACCAGACCTATATAAAAAAGGTGAAGAAGTAACTTTAGATTCGGTTATTGGAGTTTCGGGCTCCGGAAATAAGGAAATAATTTTTGCAAATGATTTCACTTTTCCTGATTCTACATTACCTGAAAGAAAGAAATCTCCCTTTGAAGAATATGCCTTGTTTATAGGGGATATCCATTATGGAAGCAAACTTTTTTTGAAAGAGAATTTTCTTGAATTTATTGATTATCTAAATGGGAATATACCGAATACCCCTGAAGTAAGCAAGATAAAATACCTTTTCATTATAGGGGACATTGTTGCAGGGGTCGGAGTTTATCCCGAACAGGAAAGCTTTCTTGATGTCGTGGATTTAGAAGAACAATACAAAGGCATTGCAGAATTGCTCGGTCGAATAAGGAAAGATATTGCAATAATCATAAATCCGGGGAATCATGATGGCGTAAGATTGATGGAACCACAACCGATATTTGACAAGAAATATGCCTGGCCTCTTTACAATTTAGATAATGTGATGCTTGCAACAAATCC
>CAVZZS010000012.1:0-39134 GCA_963779925.1 uncultured Nanoarchaeota archaeon
GAGGTGTAACCATTTGGATTTGAAGCAAGATAAAAAGTCCCATTAGCGGCATATAGATATCCTGCGGTTAAATTGTATCCTCCTGAAAAGATTGTTTGTGCGGAGATATTACTTAGAGCAGTTAGGTTGCTAAATGAAACATTAGAAGTTGTGTTCAAAACCTGATTGAATGGATTGCCTGCAACAGGACTTATTCCGGTAATATACTGCCCATTTCCCATAAGATAATTAGCAGTCACATTTCCAGTTACATTAACATTTCCGCTGGCATTTATGTCCTGAACAAAGAGAGCAGATATTCTGTTTATAAGACTTCCAAGATAAGAGAAAAATCCATAATTTGCATTCGTGATATTGTAGCTTCCAAGATTAAGGTTTGTATCGATTGCAACACCCGACAGAGAAACATTTGTTGCAGCAAAAGAAGAGGGTGTTCTTGCTAATTCAACTGTATCTGACAAAACTCCATTTCGATAATAACAAAGCCAATATTGCTGTGAATAATCCAGAGTTGCATTTTGCAAATAATAAGAAATAATTCCTCTTGAATCCGTAGTCAAAGTTGTAGAATTAGAATAAACAACGCTCGAACAATCGGGCGTGCTTGAGATATTAAAAACAAAGGCAAAAGTCCCTGTCTGTATGCTGCCATTGCTATAAGTTGTCTGAATATTTAAGTGCAAATCATTGTATGCGGATACGGCAGAAACAACACCTGCGAATGCTAAGAAAATAAGAATAAATAGAAAGAACATACCCCCCTTTTTCATTAAGTTATTATAGAATTATTATTTATAAATTTCTCTGTAAGCAATCAAAGTCCCCGTGATATTGCATCCGAACATCCTTCCTGACTATTCCAAATTTGATAATTATTTCCAGAAGAAATATTTGCGACAGAGTAAAGTTTCACATAAGTCAAGCCCCCATCATCCGGGATGTAATCCATAAGTGAAAGTCTTATGCATGCTGGCTCATTGCTTCCAGGAAATCTTACATAATGAGCTCCATCATTATATGTAGCAATATCGGTACCGGATGTTGGTAAAGAAGAGCTATTAAAAAAGTAAACTACATTAGAAGGCCAAACTGACGAAATTATGCCACTGTTTGACATAACATAGGATTCACATTGCCAATAAGTATCGCAAAATGAACCTGCCTTGCAGGCTCCGCAACTCAGTTGACCGCCGCATCCATCAGGAGGAGTTCCGCATTGATAATTTGAAATTTGACAGGTTGAAGGATTACAGGTTGGATTTTGAGAATCAGCACACTGAAAATTAGACAAATTGCAATATTGTCCGGTGCCGCATGAACCGCAACTAATGTCCCCGCATGTCCCATTGCTTACAGATCCACAGGTATATCCATTATTTGTGCAAAGGCCTGCAAATGTTGAATTAGGCGCAGGACTGCAGGTAGGTCCGATATTTACACACTGATGAGTTATAAGATTGCATGTCTGACTCGGATTACAGTCTCCGCAATCAACTGCTGAACAGCTTCCATTATTTACATCGCCACAGGTATATCCATTATTTGTGCAAAGATCTGCGAATGTTGGATTAGATGCGGGAGTACAAGTGTTGCCATTAAGAAGGGTATTATTCCCAAAAGTGTAAGTGTCTGTAATGCCGCCAATCTGCTGAGCGCCGCCATTTTCAGAATTATAAATCGGAGCAACAGAAACGGTTTTTGCAGAATTAATGCTTACTTGCTGCGGAGAAAGTGTAAAGGTCCTTCCTTCATAGATGCTAAGATTTGCATTCTGCTTTATAGCTTCATAAGTTAATCCGTCTGAAAAAACAAAATTTACCCCTACTAGGTTTCCTGCCCCGGGCTGTCGCTGAACTGTAACTGAGATAGTATTTGCCCCTTTGGCTGCTTGGGTAATTTTCAGATTAAGAGTCAATCCGCCTAATGAAATTCCCTGGCTGCTTGAAGAAACAAGATTTTGGATAACAACCCACACTATTCCAATGAGTACAATGACTAAGAGAACAAGCAATAATGTAGCTATTACATTCGATATACCCCTTTTATTGAACATGTCTCTTGAATAAATCTATCAAAAAATAAATCAATAAAGCTTTATAAATAATCCTGTATAAATTTTGTGAATAAGGAACTTAAGGTAAATGGGGTTAAGAAACCGTAAGTTTCTTGTATGAGCCTGTAGCTCAGCCTGGCTAGAGCACTGCTCTGATACGGCAGGGGTCCAAGGTTCAAATCCTTGCAGGCTCATTTCAGAAAAATATTTATTTGCCTGTCATTTCGGAATAATCATAAGTATATATAAATAAAAAAGTTTTTTAAGGAAAATGGAAACAAGGGTGAGAGAAATACAGAGAAAAATTACTGAAAAGAGCGATAAAGGACCAAGCGAAGAAGAATTTCTTTCTATACTGAAGTTAATTGTTCCGGGAACAAATTTCAGGGCAGCCTTGGATGGAGCATTGAAGGTGGGCAAGGGCGCTTTGATTGTGATTGACAATGGAAATGCATTCGGATTGTTTGAAGGGGGTTTCAGAATAAATACAAACTTCACGCCGCAAAAATTAATTGAACTCACAAAGATGGATGGAGCAATAGTCCTGAGTAAAGATGCAAAAAAGATAAACTATGCTAATGTGCTTCTCACTCCAAACAGCAAAATAAAAACGAATGAAACCGGAACCAGGCATAAAGCTGCCGAGAGAACAGCAAAGCAGGCGGGAACTCTTGCGGTCGCAATCTCAGAAAGAAGAAGCGTGATTACAATTTATTACAAAGACATAAGATATCCTCTGATCTCGACAGATGAGCTTCTGAGAAAAACAAATGAGCATCTTCAGCTTTTGGAGAAGCAGAGGGAGCTGTTCGATAACTATTCTGAAAAATTGATAAAAATGGATCTGAAGAATTATTTCAATTTAAGTCAGGCGATACTGGTCATACAAAAAGGAAGATTGATAGAAAAGATCGCATCAGAATTAAAGAGATATTCCATAGAGCTTGGAAGAGAAGGAACTTTATTGAGGATCCGTCTGAAAGAAATTCTTTCGGGTGTTGAAAAAGAAACGGATGTTGTGGTGAAAGATTATGCAAAACTCAATTTGGATCAGACTATATTAGTCTTAAATGCACTGAACTATGAAGAGATTCTTGATGAAAATGTGGTCTGCCAAGTTCTGGGATATGAAAATCCAAATGTTAATGATACTATACCTGGCTGGCATATACTGACAAAAACATCTCTTTCAGAAGCTGAAATAGACTCCGCCATAAGAAAAGCAGGAAGCTGGAATAATATCTTAAATGCAAATGAGGAATATTTCATTGATGTTATCGGAGAGGAAAAAGCCAAGGCATTAATAGAAGATATAAAGAAGATGAAGATGAATTTCAATATTTAATCTTCATGGGCATCAAGCTCAAGAACTAATTTCCCTTTTGAAAGTTTGTAAGCGAGAATCGGCAAAGTGATTGGAATGGATTTAAGATATGCTTTTTTATCAGAAACTGCTTTGAGTTCTATTCCTTTTTCCAAATTAAGTATTGAGATGTCTTTAGCAGATTTGACTCCAGGCAGATTAATTTCGTAAATAACCTTGTTGGAAAGGCGTCGGATATTTGTTGTAGGCTCTTCTTTTGGAAGCTTCGAAAATCTTTTTAGTTTATCCTGGGAAAGATTATCAAGGGAGACGCTTTTTATTTCCTTTTTTTCAACAATAGTTCCCATTTCGGCTTGTGATGGAGTAACATTAACTATGGGGAATTTATCGCCGATTGCCGAAATGCTAATGCTGATGCCGCCTTTTTTAATCTGGGGTTTAACTGGCTTTTTTTCTACATTTTTAATTTGCTTCTCCAGATTTTTCATAAGAGAATTGAATATCATGTTAAAGCCCGCAGGAAGCTGCAGCTCATTAAAATTCCCGTTAAAAAGATCATCCTTGCCTAGCATTCCGAGATTTTCTTTTTTAGTATCCAATGCATTTCCGCAATGTGGGCAGAAATCATATTTCTCCTTAAGACTTCTTCCGCATCTACGGCAAATCTTCTTTTTGAACATCTAAAAAAATGCCTAACCTGATTTAAAAATCTTATGCACTACTTCTTTTTGAAAAACTTGCCTAAAGACATGATTTCATGAACTTCGCACAAAACAGCCGGCTTGAATTGCTTAAAAATCAAAGTCCTTACATTTTCTCTTTTGCCTTTTATTTCTCTTGCTTCTTTAACAAGAGGCAGGAATATTACTATAGTTATCATCATTAAAATTCCGCTTATAATGAATATGAATAAGATAGGTTCCATGAAATTTATTGTCAGGAAGCTGATTAAGAATGCCCCGACCAATGCCCCGATGAAAATTCCTATTCCTGTAAGCATGTTGAAGTATGAAATTGCAAGTCCCCTCTTTTCAGGGCGTACATTGTCATAAACAAAATTATTTGATGCTAAATTAAAGCCCGTCCATGCTATTCCATTAACTAAAGTTGGGACAAATATTAAGTAAATCGGTGATGGTGAAAATATCCACAGTATCGGAACAAAGGGTATCATGATGCTAGTAGCATATAATACAAAATAATTTCCATATTTATCGGCAATTTTCCCCCACAATTCCATGACGAGGAGAGAGAAGATTGTTCCTGCCAAAGTGATCACGATATAAATGAAATAGCTAAAATGCAAATTTCTAAGCATGTATACTACAAAAAGAGGGGAAGATATCGATACTGCAAGATTAAGCAAAGCGCTGAAAAAAGAAAATCTGCCGAAATTCGTGCTTTTTGCCTTCAATAAAAAATTTACGAATGAGAAATAATATTCTTTGTCAAATTCCAGTTTGGGCTCATATTCTTTTTTATAAAATTTCCAGGATATTATTCTTGAAATAAAAGCCAATAAGAACAATAAAATAAATCCAAGCATGATCATATTTATCTTTGAAAAATAGTCCAGTATTAATGCGGCAGCTAATGAAAGTATAATTGAGGCAAATCCTATCAGCAGGTTTCTCTTTGAAAACCATCGGCCCCTATATTTTTCTGCAACTATATCGCCAGTCCAGGAAAACCATGCGGGAGTTCCTACATTTGAAGTGATAATATAAAATGCAAAGAATAGGGAGAAAATTAATGCTAGGGCATTTCTCATAATTCCTGTCCCATATAATACAGCTATTGCAATAAAAGGTATCCACCATAAAAATTCTATAAAAACAGATTTGAGCAAGATTTTCTTTCTCGAATATTTTTCCATCAATCGCGAACCAAATATCTGGCTCAACGGGCCCAAAATTCCCGAGATTGCAGTCAGTAACGCAACCAAAGAATCGCTGGCATTGATTGCTATCGCAAAGGGGCTTAGAAAATTATCTCCAAAAGAGCTTTTAGCAGAAGAAAAAATCCCTGCCTTGATATTATTAACTCTGGATTTGTATTTCAGCTCTTTTACCCTTGGTGTATCTTTTTCTTCTGGCATTATCCCTCTTAATAGCCCCACCAGGATTCGAACCTGGGTCACCGGCTTCAGAGGCCAGCATACTTGACCGCTGTACTATAGGGCTTTCAATATTCAGATTAATATTGAGTATAAAAAATTAATGCCCCGACCGAGATTCGGACTCGGGTCACCGCCGTTCTCTGAGTTCTAAGCGAACCCGGAAACAGTTGCATTTAGATGCAAGATTTCAGCCTTTCATCAAGGCAAAATCGCTGTTTGAGAGGGCGGCATTCTTGGCCTCTGAACTATCGGGGCTTATCAAAGAATTATGGACTATTTAACAATATAAACCTTATCGTTCGGTCTGACTTTCTCGGTAATTTTTATTCCGACATGCTCGCCTTTTTTTGCTTTTTGCAGAGCTTTCCCTTCTAATTGAATGCTTGAAATTTTCTGCTCAAAATCAGTTGTATGCCCTTTTATGTGAACTTTATCGCCAACACTTAAGGCATCGGAAAGTTTCACCGCAGCCACACCGACTTTGCTGAAAAACATTGAGATTTCACCCACCAATTTTTCCATATAAATATATTTTCAAGAACTATTTAAATTTAGTTAAAATTAACCTTAACGGGCTTTTTTTCAGCCTCTGCTATCTGCAGATATTCTCTTTTTTTCTTGCCATAAATGCTTGCAAAGAAAGTTCCTGGGAATGTTGTGCACATATTATTGTAAGTCAAAATGCTATCATTATAGAACTGCCTTGAATAAGCTATTCTGTCTTCTGTTGTTGATAGTTCTCTTTGCAATTCTAAGAAGTTCTCGTTAGCCTTTAAATTTGGATAATTCTCCGCTATAGCAAATAATTTTCCTAAAGCGCCTTGCAGAACATTGTTTGCTTTTACTCTGCCTACTAAATCGCCTGCGGAAACAAGAGCTTGCCTTGCCTTCGTAACTGCCGTCATGATTGAACTCTCATGCTTTGCATAGCCCTTGACCGTCTCAATCAAGTTTGGAATCAGGTCTGCCCTTCTCTTCAACTGAACATCAATTTGACCCAGAGAATTATCAATCCTGTTCCCCAAAACTGCTAATCTGTTGAAATAGTAAAAGAAGATTAATGCGATAACTACAACCGCAATGCCCAATATTACAAATCCTAAAGCCATAATTGAATAAAAAAAAGTTTCTTTATAAATTTAATGAATCGTCTGTACAAAAAATTTATTAACGTTCTTTCTTTTAGAGAAATATGAAAAGAGAGGAAGATTCTCCTGAAAAAAAAGGCGATTTTATAAAATGGTTTTCAGAAATAAATAAGGAAGATGTCCCGACAGTTGGCGGGAAAGGAGCAAATCTGGGAGAGATATTTAATTTGAAAGTTCCAGTGCCTCCGGGATTTGTAGTTACAACACACGCATATCAGTATTTCATGAAGGATTTGAATGAAAAAATAAAGAAATTGTTGTCTGAAATTAATTACGAGAATACCGATCAGCTTGAAGAGAAAACAAAAGAGATCCGTGAATTGATGATTAAGGCAAAAATGCCTGAAGACTTAAAGATAGAAATAATAGAAGCTTATGAGAATCTGAATGTTGAAGAAAAAGATTTGGAGAAGGGAGCTTTAAAAGTTTTGGATAAAAAAGAGCCTATTTATGTTGCAGTGCGTTCAAGTGCAACAACAGAAGACCTGAAAGATGCAAGTTTTGCTGGGCAGCAAGATTCATTTGTTAATGTCAGGGGAAATGAAGATTTAATAGAGAATATAAAGAAATGTTTTGCTTCTTTGTATACTGCAAGAGCTGCTTATTATAGGCATAAAAAAGGATATATGAAGGGGGCACTTCTCGCAGCAGTAGTTCAGAAGATGATTAACTCTGAGAAGTCAGGTGTTATTTTTTCTGAAAATCCGGCATTTAAGAATGATAATATAACAATAGAAGCAGTATTCGGATTAGGGGAGGGAATCGTCTCGGGAAAGATAACTCCGGATAGCTACACATTATCAAGAAAAGATTTCAAAATTATTAATGAATTTGTTTCTGACAAAAAAATTGCGATTATCAGAGGAGCAAAAGAAAAAGAAGAAACAATAAAGCTCCCCGAAAAAAAATCCAAATCAAGGGTATTGAATAATTTTGAAATTAATCGATTGGCAGAACTTGCAATGAAATTGGAAAATCATTATCATAAGCCGCAGGATATTGAATTCGCAATAGAGGGTGATGGAGTTTATTTGGTTCAGACTAGGGCAATAACAACGATGAATTTGAGAATCGAGAAAGGCGGAGAAGTAAAGGGAGAAATTTTATTGAATGGAACTGCAGCATCTCCGGGGGTAGGGGTTGGACCTGTAAAGATTATAAGAAATTTAAAAGATTTGGACAAAATAAAAAATGGGGATATTTTAGTCACAAAAATGACAAATCCAGATATGGTTGTTTCAATGCAAAAGGCAGTAGGCATTGTAACCGATGAAGGAGGATTAACAAGCCATGCAGCAATCGTTTCCCGTGAAATGGGAATCCCGGCTGTTGTCGGAACAGAAAATGGCACGGCAAAATTGCAAGACGGGGAAATCGTAACTGTTGATGGTTCAAATGGAAAAGTCTACAAAGGAAAGGTTGCGGAGAATCAGCAAAAAGAAATCAAAAAAGTTGAAGTAAAAACGAGAACTAAACTGAAATTAATTGTTGATTTGCCAAGTTTTGCCGAGAGAGCGTCGAAAACGGGGATAAAAGAAGTCGGATTGACAAGAATGGAAGGAATAATTGCCGAGGGCGGAAAGCACCCAATGTATTTTATTGAGCATAAGGAATTCAAAGAGTACGAAGATATAATTTACAAAGGAGTTTCAAAAATTGCAGAATATTTTGATGAATTATGGGTAAGAACTTCAGATATAAGAAGCGATGAATTCCATGATTTAAAAGGTGCCCCAAAGCAAATTGAAGTTAATCCTATGCTGGGAATGCATGGAATAAGATTTGGCTTAAAATATCCGGAGATATTAAAGGCAGAATTAAAAGCCCTGAAGAGAGTTGCTGAAAAAGGAAAGAAAATTGGGATTTTATCGCCTCAGATTATTTCAGTGGAGGATGTAAGAGGAATAAAGAAAATATTGAAAGAAATTGATTTCAAGAATGCATATGTTGGAGTAATGGTAGAGACTCCTGCGGCGGTCCAGATAATAAAAGATTTATGCGAAGAAAAGATTCATTTTATCTCATTCGGATCCAATGATCTAACGCAATATACTCTTGCTATTGACAGGGGAAATGAATTAGTGCAGGAATTCTATAATGAAATGGATCCGGCAGTTCTTCATCAGCTTGAGTATGTTATAAGAGTCTGCAAAAAAGAGGGCGTCCAGACAAGCATTTGCGGACAGGCGGGAAGCAAAAAAGAAATGGTAAAATTCTTAGTAGAAAAAGGAATAGACAGCATAAGCCTCAATGCAGATGCTGCAGAAGACATTGCAGAATATATTAAAGAACTAGAATCCAAGAAATAATTTATAAACAATAAAACCTTTTGAGAAATATGAAAAAAGAGGTTAAGAAAAATCTCCGAAAAAAGAAAGAAGTCGTAAATTCTGAGCCTTCTCATGAGAAAAATGAAAATTTTCAAAAAATGCTTATTGAGAATTTTGTTTCATTGCAAAGCGTGATGGCTGATTTATCTTCAAAACTCAACAATCTTGCAAACCAAATGTCAAAGCTTCTGGAACTATTTGAAGAGTCTGCAAAAACATTCATGGAAAAAGATGTCAAATTTGGGGGGGAGGCAGATAAAGATGTGGCAGATAAACTAGACAAGCTTCTCGAGCAGAATAAGATAATTGCAAGAGGCCTTGCTTTGCTTCATGAAGCAAATGCTGCCCCGCAAACTCCTGCTCCCGAAGATAATGGATTTGCACAGCAGCCGCAATTCACCCAGCCGCCAATGCCAGATCAGGGCAATATGAATAGATATCAAAGATCAATATCCTCAAGATAATATGCAAAAGTTAAAAGGGTCTCTTGATAAAAAACAAATTTTTCTTTTACTTTTTTCAAGAGAATTAATAAGAAATTCTGAAGAAGGACTATTTCAGCTAAAAAGGATTATAGAACAGCAAGGCAAGTCCACCGAAATAGAAGTGCCCGCAGAAAAAAAAGAGACAGAAGAAGAGGAGTTTCCATTGGTAAAGTCTATTCTTTCAGAGGCACCAAGACCGGAGGATGAATTGTCAGTTGTTAAACCAGTTCATATTATACCGGCAAGGCAGGAAATATCCGGAGGAATCCAAAAATCTGGATATCCTGTTTTGAGGATTCCTGAACCAAAACTCCCTGCGGAATTTCAATATCTTAAACCGATTCCCAGCCGTAGAGAGATAGATCTAAGCAAATTAAACGCTCTTGTTAATGATAGTCAGGTAAGAGAGATAGAATGCGAAGCTCCGAACAAGCCGGTAATTGTTTACGGGACCATGGGAAAAATGCCTACAGAAATAATTCTTTCAAATAATGAGATAGAAGACATTATAGAAAGATTTTCAAGAGCAGCAAAAATCCCGATTGATATTGGAGTGTACAAGGTAGTAGTTGGAAATTTAATTTTTTCGGCTATAGTATCTGATGTGGTTCCATCGAGATTCTTAATAACAAAAATGGCGCCATCAAATCAGACCATAATTAAAAGTATAAATCCAAATTTACCGCCAACAAAACCCAAGCAGTCAATAGATTATTCTAACTATATAAGAAAATAAATTTATCTAGAAACATTAATACTCGATTGATATTGGCTACATAACTGGGGAAGATTAGATAGTATATAACCAGTAGAGTATAACACTACAGTTTGATTTGTTCCAGGAATAGAAAGAGGCAAATATCCTGTCTGGTTTACTTGAGTAAGGATTGCATATAAAATTCTAACATCTTCCTGACTTGCTCCTTGAGTCTGCAACTTTACAGCATAACCGCTATAGGAAGGTTTTACAACAAATATGTAGAGAAGCACCCCAGCCAAGACTATGACTGCAGCGATAATTAAAAAGACCATCCTCAATTTTTTCTTACTTGCTCCTTCTTTCATCTGTAGAATAAATTTATAACCTATTTAAATATTTCTTTACTGCAAAAGATTGCTCACTTTTATATAATGGAAGATAAGATAACGTCTGAAAAACTTGAGAAATATTTTAGTTTAACAACAAAGGCACTTGATCAAGTCAAAAAAAATATTGCCAAAAGAAAGAATAAAGAAGCGAAAGAAATAATTGATATGGCTTCAAATTATCTCTCTGATGCTCAGTATTTTAAAGAAAAAGAGGATTTTGTGAATTCATTTGCGTCTTTAAATTATGCTCATGGATGGATAGATTCAGGAGTAAGATTGGGAGTTTTTGATGTGCATGATAACAAATTATTCACCGTGAAATAATTGATTAAATATAAAAATCCATTCTTCTTCATCTTAAAATGAAAGAGGTCAAGGTGATTAGTCTTGGTGGAAGCCTTATTGTACCTGAAAAAATTGATATAAAATTTCTTAGAGAATTCAAAAAAGTTATAAACAAAAATAAATCAAAATACAAATTCATAATTGTTTGCGGAGGGGGGACAGTTGCCAGAAAATATATCTCCGCTTTGAAGGATTTGGGATTAAACGAAAAGTTTCAGGACTTTTCAGGAATATCTGTTACAAGGATGAATGCTAGATTTATGAGTTATATCTTCGGATTCAACCCCGAAAGGGGGATACCCCATAAACTAAAAGAAGTTGAAAACATAATTAAGAAGCAGGATTTGGTCTTTTGTGGAGCTCTAGAATACAAACCCCGTGAGACTTCTGATTCGACAGCAGTTGAAATTGCAAGACATTTTCATACAGATTTCATTAATCTGACAAATGTTTCTGGGTTGCATGATAAGAATCCTCAGAAATTCAAAAATGCGAAATTCATCCCCAAAATATCATGGAAAGGGCTGTATGATATGGCAAATCAAAAAGAATTCAGGCCCGGTCAGCATTTTGTAATAGATCAAACAGCTTCAAAAATAATGATGGAAAGCAAAATAACAACTTACATTCTTGGAGAGAATTTGAATCAGCTAGATAACCTTCTCAATAAAAAGAGATTTACAGGAACAATTGTTGAGGGATAATTATCCAAAATATTTACTGTTAGATTTTTCTTCATTGCTATTATCTTTATTGCTTTTCAATTTCCCAAGAATAGGAATTAATTCACTCTTGATTTCTTGCCAGGAGTTATAAACCTGTTTAATGAATTCTGCATCCCTTTTCTCTGAAGATTCTATATCGAGTTTTATTAATTCCAAGTCTATATCTGAAAGTTTTCCATAGACCTCCGTAAGCTTTTTTTTATCTTCTTGATTCATGGATTTTATAACAGAAAAAATGAACATCGGTGCATTAACCGGATTCAAGAGAGTTTCTATAAATCGGATGTAATTATAAATTTTGTCTGCAATAAATCTTCTTATTTCTCTGGTCAAAATTTCAGTTCTGGAATCAGCAATTTTTTCTATTGAAAATTCCTGATTTAGTAGTTCAAAGCTTGGAATTCCATATTTTTCCTGCAATTTTTTATATTGCGCTTTTACTTCATCCAAATCGTATTCTTTTTTAACCATCCAAAATTTTGTTAATGTGGCTTTATATTATTTTCCAATAACATTCTTTAATAAAGGCAATTGAATCTGTCAGAAAGCATGCGATAAACAACACCTGAATTATCCGTCTGCGATAGTATCTGTCCAAAGAAATTATCTGCCTCTGATAAATTTTGAAAGTTAATAGGATGCAGCGATATGTCTATTCTTTTTTGCCCCATGCTTATTGCCCGGTCTAACTGTGAAGTATAGTTTAGCACATCTCCGATTGTAAAATAATTATGCTGGGGGATGTCTATGTAATTCTGCGAGCTGACAATTCCATCAAAGTTTATTTCTGAAAAACTTTTTGGGACAGTAATCTTCTGCTGTATTAGCTTATATCCATATTTGCTAGCTAATAACGTTGTGTTAAAATCTCCAGTATGGTATGGGACCGTGAATATTTCCAGGGCAGTTGTCAGGTTATAATCATTAAATATCTCCCTCATCCTCTTAATATGGTATTCCTGAAGTGCATAAGGAACAGATTGATTGACCGGAAGGACATAAAATTCCCCGTAAGCCCCTTGAGAGGTATGGTCTATAATTGATTGATCCAATAAATGAGTAAAGCCATGAGCGATTACTTCAAAATCATCTTTATTATTTTGATAAAGGTCGAAAGTGCCATTGTCTTTATTTTCATCAAAAGGCAAAGCTATAACCCCCAAATCAAAAGTAATATTGTATTTGTCTGCCAAATATAACGCATTTACCAAAGCAGATGTTTGGTCCTGGCCAAAAGTTATATCATCGATTTCAAATGAAATAACGGTATTATCATTCAATAAGCATGAAATGTTAGAAGTATAAGCTGTTGTTGGTTGCAATTTTTGTGAATTTTGGTTTAGATTGATTAGTAAATAAGAAGCGATTATAATAATAGCCAAAAAGAGGGATAATGCAAAGATAAAGAAAAAATTCAATTTATTAATTTTCATCTTTTTTATAAGTGCATTTATTGAAATACGGGGGGATTTTGTTTTACAATTGCATTTACAATAACATCCGCATATGTCCCCATGTCAGTATAAGCATCATGAAGTTTTATAAAATAGTTTACATAATCGCCATTGTGCCAATAGTCGATTGTTAATTTTTCATCATTAATTATATTTGTCACCATTTTTTTTATCAACTGTTCATCTAGATTTTCTACACCGAAACTTGAATTAGACCAGAAATTCGAAATTGCTTCTTCATATATTGCTATATTAGTCGCAAAGACAGAACCTGCATTTGGATCATTGTTTTTAAGTCCGATAGTATAATTGATGAAATCGTCTATCTTAGTATCCTGCAGAATGAGATATTCATTTGCATAATCTGTTCCATAAATATTTGCAAACTGGGCTGCAGTCTCCTTAAGGTTTATCTCAAGCGCATCAGAAGAAGCATTAAATGAAGCAGATGAATTCAATGAACGAGTAGAAGTCATGATAAGCAGGAAAGTATGTTCTTGCATTAAATCATGAAATTTAGTATCAAAAGTATTTGCTTTGCTGTAAATATTCAAATTAGTCTGTGTCGCTAGGGACTGCAGATGATTGGAAATTATGACAAAATAAGCAAGAAAAGCCAAGCTGATGATTAAGGCTATCAAAGAGATTATTATCATCTTTTTTTCTTTCATCTTTCTAGAAGGACATATTCATTTATAAAAATTATCTTTAAGCCTCAGCTGAGAATCGAACTCAGGACCTCGACATTACCAATGTCGCGCTCTAACCGTCTGAGCTACTGAGGCACAAACTGTTAAAGCTATTCTAGAAAAAGCAGATTAAAAAGTTTCGTATTATTTTCAGATTACTTCTTCTGAAATAATTTCAAGAATAAAAATACTACAAGTGTTATCAAGAAAGCGGTGCTAATGACCCCAAATCCGATCATAAAGACAAAGAATAAACTTTGGTATACTCCTTGCATAAACTGGTACAATACGAGAGAAACAAGGAAAAGTACCACAAAGACAATTAAGTTTGTAAAGACTATCTTCAAACTGGATGCAGTTCGTTTTGCACTTGAAACATTTCTTCTAGCCTTTGAAGGCTTTGATTTTCTAGAAGATGTTTTTCTTCCCCTCTTTTTAGCCATTATTTAATTCAAGAAGAAATAGTATTTAAATCTTGCGAATTAAAAGAGATAAATTTGCAGATTTGAATCAGCTAGTGGGAGTCCAGTTTAATTTTACAACTTGTCCAGTAACGGTAAGAAGGTTATTGTAAAGAGTGTTTACCCAACCAGAACCAAGCTGAAAAAATTTTTGAACGTTATCAGGTTTATACATTGCAAGATTATTATTGCTGATTATCAGGAGAGCCCCGAAAAGAAAAATTATTATGATAAATAAAAAGCCCCTTCCCATTCTATCCTGATGAATTAGTTGAATTTAGAACTGTCGTGTTATTTGCGCCCCAATTCATTTTGATTGCATTTGTAGTAAGCGACTTGAAATTCAAAAAAACGGATCCAAGCCAGTCTGCATAAACGCCACCGGCTTGTTTCATGCCATCAATTGAAGAAAGATCGAGTGGCTTGTTATGGAATACGAATGTAAAACTAAAATAAGTGAAAAGCAGCAATGCAATTAAGAATACTGCAAGAATTCTGTGCCTGAACCTCTTTAATTCAAGGAATACCCAGATTGCAACGATAAGGACACCAATTCCAATCAAGGTTATAGTTAAATCCATGAGTAATATAATCGTCTATGCTATAAAAATATTTCTCTTAGTTAAATTTTTATACAATCTTGATTAAGGTTATCTATGGAAAAATTTTATGTTACAACACCTATTTATTATCCGAATGATATTCCCCATATAGGACATGCATATACGACCATAGCTGCTGATATCGTGGCTAGATGGAACAAGCTCCTAGGGAAGAAGGTTTTTTTTCTTACCGGAACAGATGAGCATGGAAAAAAAATAGAAGCAATTGCAAAAGAGAAAAGAAAAAGTCCAAAAGAATTCGTTGATGAATTAGTTCCAAAATTTAAAGATGCCTGGAAAAAGCTAAATATTGATTATGACTTTTTTATCAGAACAACAGATCCCGAACATGAAAAGATTGTGAAAGAAATTCTTCAGAAAGTTTATGATAAAAGGGATATTTATTTGGGTGAATATGAAGGGCTTTATTGTACAGCATGTGAAGCATATTATACAGAAAAAGATCTGGTGAATGGATGCTGCCCAATTCACAAAAAGCCGGTTGAAAAATTAAAAGAACCAAGTTATTTCTTCGGACTAAGCAAGTATAAAGATAAGCTTTTGGAATTATATAAAAAGAATCCTGAATTTATTTCTCCAGAGTTCAGAAGAAAGGAGATTATCAATAGAGTTAAAGAAGGGCTGCAGGATTTGAGCATTTCAAGAACTAGTTTTGATTGGGGAATAAAATTGCCATTCAACAAGCAGCATATAACCTATGTCTGGTTTGACGCTTTGATAAATTATTATTCCGCGACGAGGCAAAAAGGAAAAGCTGGTTTTTGGCCAGCTGATTTGCATCTTATTGGAAAAGATATAATCTGGTTCCATACAGTTTATTGGCCCGCTATGTTGATGTCCGCGGGAATTAAACTGCCGAAAAAGATTTTCGCGCATGGATGGTGGACTCTCAACAAAGAAAAAATATCAAAATCGAGAGGCAAAGTTATTAGCGTTGATGAATTAATTGGAATTGCAGGTGTAGATTCCGCAAGATATTTCTTGTTCAGAAATACCGCATTTGGTGAAGATGGTGATTTTTCCAAAGAAGATCTGATTTCGAGGCATAACAATGAGCTTGCAGATAAATTGGGAAATCTCACAAGAAGGGTCGCTGGATTAGCCGAGAAATATGGAATTTCCAAAACAAAAAATTCGTTGCTTAAGGATTTGAAATTGAAAGAAATCAAAGGCAAAATGGAAAATCTGGAATTGGATAAAGCATTGAATCTGATTTTTGAATTTGTGGATAAATGCAATGAATATATCCAGCAAAAAAAACCATGGGAAACCTTCAGCACAACGATTTTGTACGAAGTGGCAGATTCAATAAAAGCGATTGCAATTCTTCTATGGCCATTCATTCCTGAGACTTCGGAAAAGATAGCTAAACAATTCGGATTTAAAATCAAAAAAGGGAGCATTAGTGAAATCAAAAAGCCATTAAAAATTGGAAAAATTCAAAAAGGAGAAATACTATTCAAAAAGATAGAGTAAAATGGAAGGGATAATTAATTTTAGCGAATGGGAAAAGATTGATTTAAGAGTAGGGCAGATAAAGGCTGTTGAAGATATTGAAGGTGCCGACAAACTCTACAAATTAACTGTTGATTTAGGAAAGGAAATGGGAAAAAAGACAATCTGCGCGGGAATAAAATCGCATTACAAAAAAGATGAGTTGAAAGGCAAGAAAATAATTTTATTTGCAAATCTGGCTCCAAGAAAACTCAAAGGGATAGAAAGTCAGGGGATGATTCTGGCAGCAGTAAGCAAAGATGAAAAGAAAGTTGTCCTTCTCGCGCCAGAAAAAGATATTGAAGTTGGAAGCAAAATAAGATAATTATCTTCTTCTCAAATTTCTGAAAACTCTGTCCAATAAGCTGTTTTTGTCTTTTCTCGAATCATATTCTATGTTCATTATCTTCGCTGCAATCTCCTTGTAAGCTCGTGAAGGTTTGCTTCCGGGATGGGTATTGACGACTGCATCTTTTCTGTTAATGGCTTCTTTTACTGCAATATCTTCCGGGATCATTCCAAGGATAGGAACTTCTAGCATTTCTCTGACGGTTTCTGGTTGCATTTCTATTCTGTCCCGCCTTACTCTTGTGACAATTGTCCCCATAATAGGGATTCTCATCTGTTCAGCAACTTTTACGGTCTTAAGTGCATCAGTTATAGCGGCAATTTCAGGGTTCGTAACAATAATAAGCTCATCCGCCATTGCCATAACAGCAGTTGCTTCAATTCCGAGTCCGGCAGAGCTGTCAACAATGACGTAATCTGCAATTCTTTTGAAATCTTCTTTGAAGTCTCTTATTCTATCCGGTTTTATTTTTCTCAATTCCTTGATTGATAAGGAAGAGGGCATAATTTTCATCCCTGATTCATGTTCATAGACCGCTTCATAAGGTTCTGCTTTCTTTAACAAGACATGATTTAGGTTTATAGGAACATCAGGAGAATTGAGATGTATGCCGACATTGGGGGTCGACAAGTTTCCGTCAATAACAAGAACATTGCCGCCAAAATGGTTGATTGCGGCGCCGAGATTTATTGCAGTGGTCGTTTTTCCAACGCCCCCCTTACCCGAGGTTATAACAATAAGTTTCTTCATTTTACGTGGAATCCGAGGTAGAATTATTATCTACTTAGAAAGAAATTGCTTAGTTGTACTTATAAATCTTTCCAGCATACTCGCATAAATCTTTAATTTGTCGAGGTTAATATCAACTTCTTCACCCCTGTAAATTACCCTAAGAGTAACATTTTTTCTGAATTCGCCGATTCTCTCTTTCCTCAGATCTTCGAGCTTTCTCAGCATTTCATAAACATCAATAACTTCAAGAAATTCGTTGTCTTTTTTGAAAAGTTTTTTTACTTCTTCCATCTTTCCAAGAGGGCTGGACGGAATAGAAGAAATCTTTTTCTTCGCTTTGGCATGATCGAGAATTTCATCAATGCTTGTTTCAATCATTCTTCGCCATCGGAGAAGCAGATTCACAATCACATCGCAAGTTTTTGTATACTTGAGACTAACATAAAGTAGATGGTCTGCCCTAATCTTTTCTTGTATTATATCTTCCATTCCTAAAAAAGAACTATAACATATCAATAAAAAGGTATTTTTATATTTTTCCTATTTATACTATCAGGCAATGGTAAAAGTTAATCGGATAATTTGAAGATTGCCTCGGCTAAATCGCCTGTTTCAGATAAAGTTTCTTCTGCTTCTTCCCTGCTGCATCCTGTTTTTTCCATTACCGTTCTGATATCCTCTTCAGAGAATTTGTCTCCGGTCAATTCTTCAATGTCGCCTGTTATCTGAAGGCTTTCCTGCCCCTGCATTTTCATTTTCACAATGGAAGGATTTTCTATTACAAGTTTGTTTCCATCCCTTTTTTCGATTATAACTCTTGAAGCATCGATGTCCTCCTGAGAAAGACCCATCTGCTTCATCAAAGCTTGCATTTTCTTGGGATCGATATTTGGGAACATAGTAATTGATGATAAAAATAGTTAAAAAAGCTTTTTGTTGCCAATAGGCCTAAACTTTTATAGCTAATCCTAATACGACTCTAAAAACAACTAAAAGTATCAAAAAGAAAATTACGTGCATGGGCTTAATGTTGAATAAGCTGGAATATTCTTCCTTGAATCTGACCAGCCCGCCATAACCGGAGGGTAAGTTTATGCTTTCGTCTGCCATGATTTTTCAATCAAACAGGAGTATAAAAATTTTTGTATAACTATAAATTTTAAAAGATTAAAAGAGTAAGCTAGCATATGTTTGAATTCAAAAAATCTGAAGAAAAATGGAAGAAATTCTGGGAAGATGAAAAGATTTACAGATTTAATCCTGAAAGCAAAAAGGAGATTTATTCAATAGATACCCCTCCCCCAACAGTTTCTGGAAGAATGCATATGGGACATGCTTTCTCTTACTCGCAATTGGATTTTGCTGCAAGATACAAAAGAATGAAAGGGTATGAAGTTTTCCTGCCTTTTGGGACAGATGACAATGGACTGCCTACAGAGAGGCTTGTCGAAAAAGAAAAGAAAGTAAAATCCAAAGATATGCCCCGATCAGAATTCATAAATCTCTGCATGGAATTCCTGAAGCATGAACGCCCTAAATTTATACAGGATTGGAAAAATATCGGAATAAGCTGCGATTGGAACATTCTTTATTCAACAATTGACAAAAATTCGAGAAAAATATCCCAATGGTCTTTTTTAGATTTGTACAAAAAAAATCGCGTTTATAGAAAAGATGCGCCTGCTATGTGGTGTCCCGAATGCCAGACAGGGGTTGCGCAGGTAGAAGTCAAAGACAAAGAGATGGATTCTAATTTCGATGATATTCTTTTCAAAGTTGAAGGAAGAGATTTAATCGTTTCAACTACCCGCCCCGAATTATTGCCTGCTTGCGTATCTATCTTTTACAATCCTGAAGACAACAGATTCAAAAAATACAAAGGAAAAAATGCAAGGGTTCCCCTTTTCGATTTTGAGGTTCCGATTATGGAAGATAGAAGGGCCGATCCGAATAAGGGAACAGGGCTTGTTATGTGCTGCACCTTTGGAGACCAGACAGACATGGAATGGCAGAAAGCGTATAATTTGCCGATAAAAATCGCGATAGACCGAAATGGCAGGATGAGCGAGATTGCAGGGGAATACAAGAATCTGCCAATAAAAGAAGCGAGAAAAAAGATTATTGAAGATCTGAAAAAATCAGAATTATTAATTGCGCAAAAATCAATCAAGCACGTAGTAAATGTTCATGAAAGATGCGGAACAGAGATTGAAATCATAAAAAGCAAGCAATGGTTTGTCAAATATCTTGATTTGAGAAGTGAAATGCTGAAATGGGGAAAAGAGCTGAAATGGCATCCAGATTTTATGAAGCATAGATATGACAATTGGGTTAAAGGGCTTCAATGGGACTGGCTTATTTCCAATCAGAGATATTTCGGTGTGCCTTTTCCAGTATGGTACTGCAGCAAATGCGGAGAAGTCATAGTAGCAAAAGAAGATCAGCTCCCAGTTGATCCATTGGCGGATTCCCCAAAATCCTGTCCAAAATGTAAGTCCCATGAAATTGTGCCGGAAAAAGATATTCTGAATACGTGGTTCACGTCTTCAATGAGCCCGATATTATCGACAAGCCTTGTTAATAATGAAAAAATGAAAAAGAAATTATTCCCCATGAGCCTTCGTCCGCAAGCCCATGATATTATAACTTTCTGGCTCTTTAATACAATGGTAAAATCCCATCTGCATTTCAATAAAAATCCCTGGAAAGATGTTGCAATTTCCGGTTTTGTAACCCTTGGCGGGGAAAAGATGTCTAAATCAAAAGGGAATACTATTCAACCCCAGGAAGTAGTGGAAAAATACGGGGCAGATGCAATAAGATATTGGGCAGCTTCTTCAAAATTAGGGGAGGATTTCGATTACAATGAAAAAGACGTTGTTACAGGAAAGAAATTTGTTACAAAAATATTGAATGCCTCAAATTTTGTTTTTATGAATCTGAAAGATTACAAGCCAAAAGCTTCAGAATTGCTTGAAACAGACAGGATATTTTTGAATAGATTAAATGAGCTGATTGAGAATTCTACAAAAAATTTCGATAATTATGAATATCAAAGAGTAAAGTCGGATTTGGATAATTTCTTCTGGAAGATTTTCTGCGATAATTATTTAGAGATTGTCAAGGGCAGGATATACAACGGAAATGAAAAGGAAAAATCATCCGCTTATTTCACATTGTATAATACCTTATTGTCCCTTTTGAAAATGTTCTCTCCAATTACTCCCTTTATTGCAGAGGAGATTTATCAGGAACATTTCAAAAAAAATGAGAAAATCAAAAGCATCCATCTTTCTTCATGGCCGGAAAAAATAGAAATAAAGTCAAAGAAAGATGACGGCATAAAATTGAATCTGATGTTGGAGATTATCTCTCAAATTAGGCAGGAAAAGACCCGAGCGAATAAGCCAATGAACGCCGGAATAAAACTTAGCCTTGAACCCGAAAGATTGAAGATTATAAGGGAGTTGATGGAAGATTTGAAAAGTGTTACAAATTCTAGCGATATAAAAGAGGGCGAATTTAAAGTAGAGTTCAATGATTAGTTTATAAATATTCCAAGCATTTTTTTATAATGTTAGCAACAAAAGCACAGGTCGGAGAATTGATAGAAGAGCTGGAAAAATATAAAGGAAAGCATACTGAATTGATTACCGTTTATATCTCCGCAGGCTATGATGTAGTTTCTGTCCAGAAACAGCTTGAAGGCGAAAAGGCTACTGCAAAAAATATAAAATCCGCCACAACAAGAAAGAATGTTATTGATGCCTTGGAAAAAATAATCAGGGAACTTAAAAATTATAGAGGAGCGCCAGAAAACGGCCTGGCCTTATTCTGCGGCAATATCTCTCCGGTTGAAGGAGTTCCCGATTTGCAATTCTGGATACTTGAACCTCCGCACCCGCTTAATACAAGACTGTATAGATGCGATAAGGAATTTGTTCTTGATCCCTTAAAGCAGATGATTGAAGTGGAAGAGGTCTTTGGATTGCTTGTCATGGACAGGAAAGAGGCAACAATCGGTTTGCTGGAAGGGAAATTAATAGAAGTTCTGCAGAAAATGACTTCAGGTATTCCAAGCCAGATTCGTGCCGGTGGACAGAGCGCGCAGAGATTTCATAGAATAACGGAGGGCCTGACAAAAGAGTTCTACAAAAGAATTGCTGCTGAAATGCAGAAAATATTCTTGACTATGCCGAAATTGAAGGGTATAATTATAGGAGGCCCTGTTCCGACAAAAGATGAATTTGTCAGCGGAGAATATCTGCCAACGCAGCTTGCAAATAAGGTTATAGGCAGGATTGACCTTGGTGATGCATCTGAATCTGGACTAAATGAGCTGGTTGAAAAATCAGGGGAATTATTGGCACAGCAGGAGATTACAAAAGAAAAAGAATTCGTTAAAGAATATTTTGGCGCGTTAAAAGAGTCGCATGGAAAAGCAACAATAGGATTCCCGGATACTAAGAAAGCCCTTGAATATGGGGCAGTCCAGAAAGTGTTTATATCTACAAAAATAGACAAAAATATACAGAAAGAGATAATGGAGATGGCCCAAAATTCTGGGGCGGAAACAATTATAATCTCGACAGAGACTGTTGAAGGCCAGCAATTTTATAATATCGGCGGAGTTGGCGGAATCCTAAGGTTTAAAATCTAAAATATCCCTTTTTATTAATGAGCATTACAAGTAATACTGCATCAGAAATTGATGAAGCCAAAGAGAAAGAATACTTGAAGAGAATTGAAGCAATATTCTTTATTTCTGGAAGATTTTTATCCATGCAGGAGTTAATCTCCCTTTCAGATTTAAACCCGATTATAATAAAAGAATTGATAGATCAACTCAAAGAAAAATACAACAAAGATGATTCCGCAATAGAAATCAGTGAAAGGAACGGGTTATGGAAGATGGACATAAGAAAAGAGTTCTCCAATATTGCAAACAGATTGGCTTCAGGAAATTCCGAATTTTCAAAGGCGGAGCGTGAAACGCTTGCGATCATCGCATACAAACAGCCCATAAAACAATCAGTGATAATAAAAATAAGAGGGAATAAAGCTTATGATCATATAAAGAGATTTATTGAACTGAATCTGGTGAAAAAGAAGAAAATCGGCCATACAAATGAGCTTTCTTTGTCAGATGAATTTTATGACTACTTCAATGTTCAGGACTCTAAAGATTTTTTGAGAAAGGAGGACTAATGGTTCAATTTCTGACTGTTGTTTATTTATTCTATATATTTTGTTCTCTTTATCTTTTAGTTCTTTACTTCATGATCTATATACAAAATAGAAAAGAATTTTTTATATTTCCTGTTCCGTCAAAGGAATATTCCTTGGATATGATTATCCCTTGTTATAATGCAGAAAAGACTATCGAGAATACAATTAATGCCATCTTAAGTTCAGACTACAAAGGATTGAGAAAAATAATTGTCGTAGACGATTGCAGTACCGACCATTCTCATGAAATTGTAAAAAATCTTGCAAAGAAGAATCATAAAATAATGCTGGTTCAAACTCCGAAAAATACAGGTAAGGCAAGTGGTGCAAAAGATTATGGAGTAAAATTTGCAAAATCCGAATTCATCGGATTCACAGATGCAGATTCATTTCCAGAGCCTGCATCGATATCAAAAATGATTGGATTTTTCAATGAAGAGAAAGTCGGCGCAGTTACTTCTTCTGTTTTGGTTTTAAATGATAATAAGCTATTAGGAAAATTGCAGGCGATAGAATATAGAATAATCGTCTTCACAAGAAAGATTTTAGGTTTTGTCGATGCTATCTATGTAACTCCCGGACCTCTTGCTATATATAGAAAAAAAATTTTCAGTGAAATAGGCGGCTTTGATGAAAAGAATCTCACAGAAGATATAGAAATAACTTGGAATCTTGCATCAAAAGGATACTTAGTAAGAATGAGTCCGTTAGCGCAAGTATATACCGATGCTCCTACAAGCCTTAAATCTTGGCTCAAACAAAGAATTAGATGGAATGTTGGAGGGCTTCAAACAATAAATAAGTACAAGAAATTTCTTTTCAAAAAAGGCATGCTGGGAAGTTTTATACTTCCCTTTTTTGTCATCTCCTGGGCAATTGGGCTTTCAGGATTGTTGATTATGTTTTACAGGCTAGTTCAAGCAGTTATAATTCGTTTATTATCAACAAGTTATTCCATTCAGGCGCAGACTGCAATATTAAATTTCAATGACCTCAATCTTGTTCCGAATATACTATTCTTCTTTGGGATTATCCTTTTAATTTTTGGTCTTATATTCACCTTGATTGCTCTTAAAAAGACAAGATATGATAAAAAATTTAAAAAGATAAGTTTGTTAAATTTAATTGAGTATAGTTTCCTTTATGTATTGATTTATCCGATAATACTTGTGATTTCAATCTATAGAGTGATATTAAAAAAGGAAAATAAATGGTAATGTTCGGAAATAAAAAAAATGTCTTTTGGGAAGCGCTTTTGATAGCTACTTTAATTTTTATTCTGGGTTTGTTAATCGGGGTTTTTGTCGAATCTGACAGGCTGCAGCAGATTAATGATTATTATTCGCAGGCGCAAGTATCCTTGATAGATTCCATGGCTATGAGCAATTCTTTGAGCAATTCTGCTAATTGTCAGAGCATGATAAATTCGAGCATAAGCTTTGCTGATAATATTTACAGTCAGGCTTTGCTGCTAGAGAAATATGAAGCTTCAGGGAAGATTAGCAGCAGTATTACAATAGCCCATTCCGAATATGATCTGCTAAGAACAATATTATGGCAGAACTTGATAACAATAAAAGCGGAATGCTCAAATCATTTTAATTTCGTTGTCTATTTATACAAAGATACTTCTACAGATTTAAACCAGAAAGCAATGCAAGGCGTATGGTCAAATATATTGTCGGATTTAAAGCAGAAAGAAGGCAATAATATGATTCTCGTGCCTATTTCTGTAAGCAGCAATTTATCTTCCCTCAACTTATTGACTCAAGATTTTAATATTACGAGCTATCCAGCAGTTGTTATAAATGATAAAACCACGATTTATACATTGCAATCAGTCAACGATATTGAGAAGTATTTAACTTAGATAAGCCAAATTACGATTATTTTTCAGCACAAGAATCTTTAAAAAATAGTTATTAGGTAGATATGTATGGAAATATGCTTTAAGTGCGGAGCTTCTTCAGAAAATACAATAATTTATGATGCACTTTCAAATGAGGGATTAGTCCGAATTTGTGCTAATTGCAACATTAAAGAAAATCTTCCTATTCTAAAAAAAGCGGGTTCTTCACCTGTTGAAAAAAGACAGACGGTTTATGAAAGAGTTTCACATATGTCTGGATTTAATCCAAAAGAAAGAGAGCTAAGAAAGCAAGAAGAAGAACGAAAGAAACAGAATGAAGAAATGAAACAGGTTCTGGAAAGGGACTTCAGAGAAGAAATAATGACTTCCAATCTTAAGAAAGAAACTTCTGGTGAATCTAATCTTGTCAGAAATTTCCATTGGGAAATGATGAAAGCAAGAAGAGCTAAGCATATGACTCAAAGGCAATTGGCAGAAGCTCTTGGCGAGTCAGAATTGGCGATACGAATGGCTGAAAGAGGAATGCTCCCTAGGGAAAGAGAGAGACTTGTAAGGAAGATAGAAAACTATTTACATATAAAGATTTCAAGTGTGCCTTCTTCTGAAGTCAGCATGAATTCTATGGTAACAGAAAATGTGCCTGATGAAGTTCCTATAGAAGAAATAAAGAAAAAATTCTCTATAAGGGAATTGCTTGGATTAAAGAAAAAGATACAGAACAAAGAAGAGAAAGAAGACTCGGAATAATCCGGCTTTGCACAAAATAACTATTAGTAGTAATTCTGCACAATATTCGAGTTAAGTTGCACAAGATAAAATATGAATTATGTGCAAACCCGAATAATCCATTAAATTTATAAATCAATTTTCTAATTCTTTAGTATGGAAATTAATGTTCTAAAAAGTTCTAAGGATGAAATAGAAGTAGAGCTGGATAGCTTGACTATTTCAGAAATATTAAGGGTATATCTAAATAAGGATTCTTCTGTAACATTTGCAGCCTGGAAAAGAGACCACCCTACAAAAAAACCTTCTTTGATAATAAAAACGAAGGGCAAAACTGCCAAAAAAGCAGTTGAAGATGCTGTTTCTGAAATTGAAAAAGATTTGGAAAAAGTGGAAGCAGATTTCAAGAAGATGAAGTGATTTGAACAATAATCCTTATTAATTCTTTAAGCCATTTTTTAAGATGAGCAGGGAAAAAGTTTCTACCGGTAGTTATGATCTGAACAAATGGCTTTATGGGGGATATGAAAAAGATATTATAACTATGATTGCCGGCCCTCCAGGAAGCGGAAAGACTAATTTTGTAATCTTGGCTGCATGCAGTCAGGCCAAAAAAGGAAACAAAGTACTATTTGTCGATACAGAAGGCGGATTCAGTGTAGAAAGAGTCAAACAAATTGCGGGAGAAAAATCAGAAGAAATACTGAGTAATATCCTGATTCTAACCGCAACAAATTTTCAAGAACAGCAGGAAGTAATCAATAATCTGAAAACAAAAATAAAAAAAGAATCTGTCAGCATGGTGATAATCGATGGAATGGCTATGCTTTACAGACTGGAATTGGGAGATAATAGAAAAGATGATGAGCAGGTTAGGAAGATTAACCAAGAAGTTGCGAGGCAGATGAGGGATCTTGCTGAAATCGCAAGAAAACAGGAAATTCCTGTATTAATTACAAATCAGGTTTATTCTCAATTTCTTTCAGAAGAAGAACTCAGAAACGGCGTTGAAAAAGAAACAAATATTGTCGGAGGCGATTTGTTCAAATATTGGAGCAAGTGCATAATAAAATTATCGAATGATAATAAAAGAAAAAAAGCAGAATTGGTTAAGCATAGGTATCTTCCTGAAAAAGAAATAATATTTGAAATAAGAAATGAAGGAATTTTCAAAAGAGGATGGATTTAATGGAAGATATAAAATTTCAAGTCATCAAAAAAATAGCAGAGACAAATTTCAAATACAAAGACTTGGGGAACATTTCTAAAATAGATAGTACTTCTCCACCCAGTGTTTTCATTGGATCAAAATTGAGATATCCAATGGTAAATGTAGGGATACTTTCTCCATTAGACAAAGATGAGAATGCCTGGGTTTACGACAATGAAAAGTATTGGGCAAACAATAATTTTCAGATATATGACGTTTTAAAATTGCGAAATAGCCTGTTAAATTCCAGATTTCAATCGAAGGTTCAGGATTCTAGATTGAATAAAAAATTTGTGCAAATAGCACAAGATATTGCGATAGCCTCAAAACCAGTGGATGTTGAAATCCAACTAAAAAAAAATCTTAATTTAGGAAAAAATCAGGACAAAGTAGTTACCCCCCATGGAATGCATGCCGGATTGAAACAGGCAAAAATTACAGGCAATGTAAAAATTGACAGAAAAGTGGATAAAGTTATGAATGATGAAATCAAGGCTACAGAGGGAATTGAATATCTCTATAAAAATGAATTCAATGAATATTCTTTAAGCAAAATACTCAGCGTTGGTGCGCTTGGATTAAAAAAGGACAAAAGGCTTGTTCCGACACGTTGGAGCATTACTGCTACAGATGATACTCTTGGAAAATTTCTGCTGAAGAATGTGAGAGAATACAAATGGATTGAAAACTATGAATTGTTCATGGGAGAATTCTTAGGAAATCAATATCTTATTCTCTTATTCCCTTCTGCATTTAGCTTTGAATTATTTGAATTATACCTTCCAAAGAGTTCTTGGAATCCCTCTGATGAAATTAAGGCATCTACTGATTCTGAACCTTATTCTGGGCGAAAAACATATGCTTCAAATACGGTTGGGGGATATTATGCAACCCGTCTACCGATTCTGGAATATCTAAATGGAATAAAAAGGCAGGCAGCAGTATTAGCCATTAGAATTGAAACACCAACATATTGGGCAGGGCTTGGAGTTTGGGTTGTAAGGGAAAGTGTAAGAAAATCCATGAATAATGAGCGTTTTGAATTTGATGATATGAAAAAATTCATAGAAACATCAAAAGTCTTAGGAAATAAGAAGTTTAACTTTGATTATTCACAGATAATGGACAAAAGCAAGGTGATAAAGCAAATTATGACCCAGAAGAATTTAAATCAATGGTTCTAAAGAGTATTTCTGCAGGTATATAACTGCACAGTCGGGTAAAGAAAAAATCCGATAGGGTATGGCTCTTTTATATTAGCTAATTTATTCCTTTCAGGAAAACTCCAATCTTCTTGAAACATGGGGGGAACAACTACGCTAAAATAAGGAACTCTATAGTCTCTTGCAGTCCTACCAGCAAGATTTACAATTCTCCTAATAACTTTATTCTTGAATTCCCGCTTTTCTTTAAAAGTCAAATAGCTGAGAGGGGGAGTTTCATCTTGTTCATCAAAAATTTTTATTGGCCCAATATAAGCAGAAGCAAGCAATTCCAATGATTTTAAACAAATATCATTGCCAATAACGACAGAATTTTTAATTAAATCATAAGTCAGATTAAGCCAATTAGCTTCTGAATCTTGAGGCATTTTCACCTCTGCAATCTTGAAAACTTGTTTTTCAGGTATCCACAGAATAAATTGGGGGTCTTTTACTTCCGTATCACCAATCATGCAAAAAACATAACTGCTTGTGTTATAAATTCTATTACAAACCAAAATATAAATTAAAAAATAATAAATAAGTTTTTGAGAGAGAAACTAAAATTAGAATCTGTCTCTTCTGTTATTATCTCTTCCGCCAAAACTTCTTCTCTGACCGCCGCCGAAACCGCCAGATCTTGGGCCTCTTCCGAAGTCTCTTCTTGGGGGTCTTGGTGCATCAGGATCAAAGGGCTTAGCTTCAGAAAGTTTCAATTCTCTTCCTTTGAAGTCTTTTCCGTTCAATTCGGAGATTGCTCTCTTTGCAGATTCTTCATCTGGAATTGTAACAAAACCGAAACCTTTTGATCTTCCGTTGAATTTATCTTTTATGAGTACAACTTCTTCAGTTTCATAACCAGAAAAAAGCTCTTTCAAATCAGACTCTTCAACACTGAAAGGCAAATTACCTACGTAAATTTTCATTTTATCCTCCTTACATTTAGTTAAGCATAACAGAATTAGCTGTTTTCTTCCTTACTCCTCGCATTGCTGACATGCTAATGTTAAAAAATACGGCTTTAAAAACTTTTAGTTACCTTCTTCCATTTCTTTCTTTTTTTGGTATTCTTCCATTCTTTCCTTATTTGTAGGACATTGTGGATTAAAGCAAAAAATCCATGGCCTTCTGCCCTTTGAAAGCCTCATAAGCATTGGAAATCCGCATGATTCACATATCTTTTCCGTCTTCTTGATTAATCCGTTAGGAGGGAGGCTGTAAGTATTCTTGCAGTCAGGATATTTGTTGCATGCCACAAAAGATCTTCTTGTTTTTCTTGAATACATAATAGCAAGGTTGCCTTCGCCGCATTTAGGGCATTTATTCAACGTATTCAACCTTTTCTGTTCTTCAATTAAATCAAGATTAGCTTCTAATAGGTCTTTTCCTATATTGGACTTATTTTTATCAAAGTATTCGATGATTTTAGTGATGGAATTCTCTGCTTCTTTGATAATCTTATCTTCTTTCTCTTGAAATCCTGTGTTGGACTCTTGCATCTTTTCCATTTCGTCTTCAAAATCTCTTGTGAGCTTTTCATCAATTATTATCGGGGAATATTTTTCCATTGTAGAAATCAAAGATAGACCAAGAGGCGTTGCTTCAATGCTTTTGTCTCGTATATATCCTCTATCATACAAAGTCTCCAATATTGCCGCCCTTGTTGCTTTAGTTCCTAAATTTCTTTTCTCTAATTCAGATAAAATAGATGCCGGAGAATACCTCTTTGGGGGTTGAGTTTCTTTTTCTTCATTTCGTACTTTTATTATCTCAAGTTCACCATTAGCATCAGGAATATTTTTTTCATCGATTTTTATAGGATAGACCTCCATCCAGCCTTTTTTTCTTACGGATGAACCCCTTAAAAAGAATTTAAAATTATCCACAATCCCGGTGATTGTTTTTCGATCAATAATCGCATCATCGCAAAAGAGGGCGATAAATCTTCTTACAATCAAATCATAAAGTTTTTTTTCGTCTGAAGGTAATGAAGCGTCTAAATTTTCTCCAGTTGGAAAAATGGAGGGATGTGCTGAATCGGTCTTTTCTCCTTCAACAGGCTTATCCCTTGTTATCAGTTCAGTTATTTTATACTCGTTGGACAATTTCTTTAAAATCTCTTTATATTCTACGGATATAGGGAGTTTCTGGCTGGAGGTTCTTGGATAAGAAATCAATCCGCCAAGATAAAGTGATTGGGCAATTTGAAGCGTTCTAGCCGGAGTCAGCCCATAAAGTCTGTATGCTTCAGTCTGCAATGCTGTCAGGTTAAAGGGGGGATTTGGAGGAATGTTCTGGCTAGTCTTTTCTGTCTTGAGAAGAATCTTTTTGCCCACAAGTTTGTTAAATTTTTCAAGGTCTTTTTTATCAAAAATATCTTTGTCATATTCCAGTTCGATAGTATGGGAATTTTTTACAGTAATGAAAACCTGCCAGTATTTTACCGGCTTGAACTCTTGAATTTTCCTTTCTTTTTCTACAATAATATTAAGAGTGGGTCCCTGAACTCTTCCTATTGACATTATTTTGAATCTGCCAGTTGTTTTTATAGCGTCCATAAGTGCCCTTGACAGATTAATTCCATAAAGCCAATCAAGATAATGCCTTGTTTCGCCGGCAATTGCCTGACCCCAATCAAGATGGGAAGATTTATTTTCATAGGAATTATTCAATTCGGAAGAAGTAAGTGTTGAAAACTTCATCCTGTTAGCATCCTTCTGTCCGCAGAGATATCTTACAATATTCAATCCTATAACTTCTCCCTCTATATCATAGTCTGTTGCGATTGTTACGCTTCCCGCTCCTTTTACTAGTCTTAATATAGAATCATAATATCTTTTGGTAAAATCCTTTTTCTTAACTAAATAATTTGGAGCCCAGTATAAATCAAAAACAGGAGTTCCTGAATTTCGTGTTTTCTGAGTCAAAGTGAATAGATGCCCGACAGCACAGGCGACAAAAATCTTTTTCCCATTTCTGTCAATTTCATAATAATTAACCCCGCCAAGATTTTTTGTTAAAGTTTTTCCAAGAGAATTGGCAATTTTTGCAGCAGCCTGTGGTTTTTCAGTTATAATAAGTTCATATCCTCCTTTCTTAAGATTAATCTTTTGCGGTTCATATTTAATAGAAGACTTTTTGGATATTGTTGATTTTGTCTTTGTTCTTTTTTGGAGTTTTTTCAAATCAGAAACTGGCATCTCACCACTATATTTCTTTTCAACAGCATGTTTTACATCAGATTCACTTACAGGAAAATAGGCTTCTGCTGTTTTCTGCTCTCGGCTCTTCGTCTTCTTCTTTCTAAGCATGATTCTAGTATAAAAATGGCATTTTTTAACTTTGTGATATATTTTTAAGATAAGTTATTTTAAATTATGTAAATAAAAAGGAGAGTAAGAAAAACTTCGAGATGATTTATGTTATTCTATGGGTATTGTTAATAATTATCTTATTAATCTTTTTTACATGGATTTCATCTTGCCTTTTTGGAGCCCCATTCCAGCCAAGTTCAAACAGGGCTCTTAGAAATATTATCGAGTTATCAGAAGTCAAAAAAGGTCAAAAAGTTGCAGATTTGGGTTCGGGAGATGGAAAGATTGTCATTGGATTTGCAAAGCAGGGCATTGAAGCACATGGATTCGAAATAAATCCAGCATTAGTCTTGATATCAAGGATTAGAATAAAGAGATTAAAATTACAAAACAAGGCGTTTATACACTGGAAAAATTTCTTCAAACAGAATTTCTCTGGTTTTGATATAATAACTTCTTTTCAGATTGTTTATCTGATGCCGGGGCTTGAAGAAAAACTAACTAAAGAATTGAAAAAAGGATCTAAGGTAATTTCAAATACTTGGAGATTTCCTCATTGGAAACCAAAGAAGAGATTAGGTGACGTTTATCTGTATGAAAAGAATTAATTAAATTTCAAAAATTTTCTCTTTTTCTGAAACATTTATTACTTTTGTCTTTCCCATCTGCTCTTCAATGCCCCCTGCTTCATGAATATGCGCATTAATGAGAATATCTGGCTGGAAATATTTTACAGCTTTTCTTATTGCCTTTGAACCTGGAAATCCAGAAAATTCAGATTTGCTTCCTTCAGGATGCATATGAGTAACCATTATTTTTTTCTTAAGCCCCTTAACTCGGTCATAGCCTTTTTTTAATAAATAAAATATATCCGAATCACTGATGACATTTTCTCCGACATCTGCCCCGCCAGCCCCGAAAATGCCTAAATCATTTTTTATGAAAGAATATCCATGGATGCTTTCTGCATTATCATACATCTCCGCAAGAAAATCGATAGTCGCAATGGATTCATGATTTCCGGGAATCAGCAGTACTTGTTTTTTTGCCTTTAGAAAGGGGCCGACCACACCAGTCACATTATTTTCCGAAAGAACAATATCTCCTGCAAGAATTACCAAGTCAACATTTTCTTTTTCTGCTTTGTCAACTAATCTTTTTACTAGTCTTGTATCTCCGTGAATATCACCAACAGCTAATATCTTTGATTTCTTTTCAGACATAAAAATAAAAGTAAAAATCGTTTAATAAAATTATCCCTTCAAGGTTCTTTTCTTAGAAATGTTTCTCACAATAGAAAAGGAGACAATAACAGCTCCGGAAACAATAATGATTATAAGCGCGTAGTAAGTCAAGTCTCCAATGTTGAGTTTGAGAGTGCCGGGAAGATTGTTGATGAAATTCTCCAGGCCGTTAAGTACATTTTGAAATCCGCTAGATGACTGACCTGTTGAAATTCTGCATTCTCCAGAGACACATCCAAATTGGCAGTTTTGGGATAGTATCCATTTATTGCTCGAACAGACTTGCGATTGATTTCCTAAGCATCTTATTTCTCCGGTATCACACAATACGGCTCCACCGACTATTGTATAATTTGAGAATCCAGGAGAGATTGCCGAGAAGTAATAATACTGAGAATCTTGAGAGACTAAAATGGTTGGAAGGACTGTCCAAATTGTTCCCGTGCTTCTGTATAAGGAAATATTTGCGGGATCTAAGTTATTTGCTGATATCCATGAATTGTTTACTTGGAAGTTAATTGAGACATTTGCGATGTTGGAATCATTTACTCCAGAGGTCAATATCTGGAATGATTGATAGGTTTTGGCATTTGCAGCAACTTGCAGGATTATGCTTGGTATTTGCGAGATAGTTACTATTGCATTTGAAACTGATTGGTTGGTTGTTATTGTTAGTTGCGTGAGACTGATATTGCTTGAGTTAACATTCATTGTTATTGGAACACCTGCTAGAGTTGAGAAAGCGAGTGTGCTTGTTGTCCCATTATTTGTTGTTGTGCCTGTGAAACTTATTCCGCCGTTTCCACCTCCACTATTTGAAGAAGTTGTTCCATTACTAGAATTTGAGGTAGTTATGGAAACAGGAAGAAACAAGGGAAGATAATCATAGCTGTTATTATCTAAATTATAAGACAAGTCACATATCCCATCCAAGTTTGAGTCAATGCAAGTCTGAGAGAATCCTGTTCCGCTTGGATTCACCCAAACATTTCCCCCATAACCCCCTAAACCGAGGATATTTGTCGCCCCGGATAAAGAAGTATTGAAGTAAGTTACCAATCCTGCAGGTGAACTTCTATAATTCACAGTATTGTTGAGATAATTATTATATGCTAAAGTATTATTTGTATTGTAAAAATATATTCCTATATTATTGTTATTTTGTACATTTGAATTTATGAAAGTGCTGTTAGGTGAACTAAACCAATATATGCCTATATTATTGTTATTTGAAGTTATGTTTGTAAGATTCATGTTATTCATATAATATAGCTCTAATCCATTTTGGGGGTTGTTATTTGTGATAAGATTTGTTAAGGTGTCATTACCCGAGTAAGCAAAAATCATTCCATAATAATTAGTAGAAGAATTGATGTTTGAAAAAGTGGAGTTGTATGTTCCAGAGACTAATAGAAGATCATTGAATAAAGAATCTGAACCTTGAATTACTACATTATTAAGTATTGAATTATTTGCTCCGCAAAGAATTAATTCTGAGAAAATTTGATTTTGGAGATTTACGCTCGAGTTATAAAATCCAATAGATCGTCCTCCAGAACCTATAACGTTCGTAAAAAGGTTGTTACATGAAGCAGCAAGAGGGACAGAAACTTCATAAGCATTATTCTCTTGGAACGTTGAATTAGCAATAATATTATTTGAAGTTATCGAACTTTCTCCTTGTAGTCCAAAAGACAACCCATACTGATTATTATTATTTGCAGTTATATTTGTTAAAGTATTATTAACAGAATTAGATAGATAAACTCCAGAAGCAGCATTATTATTTGCAGTTATATTTGTTAAAGTATTATTCCCGGAATATACCGACCAAAGACCATAATAATTAGTAGAAGAATTGATGTTTGAAAAAGTGGAGTTGTATGTTCCAGATACTAAAATATAGTTGTTTAATAGTGTGTTTGAACCCTGTATTGTAACATTGTTTATTATAGAATTATTTGCATTACATAAAAATAATCCTCCCAAAATCCTATTTTGAATTGTCACACTGCTATTATAAAACTCTATAGGTCTTCCTCCAGAACTAGTAACATTGGTGAAATTATAATTACAGGAAATAGGTGAAGTAAGGTATGTCCCAAAACCAAAGTCAAGATATTTATTTTCTTGAGCAGTCACATTAACGAAAGTATTACTATCAAATCCATTATTGATAGTAATGCCATAATCCGTATTATTGATTGTGGTTATATTTGTAAAAATATTATGACTTCCCGCTATAACCAGACCATAATTTTGGTTATAATTTGCGATCATATTTGATATGTTACTATTACCTCCACTGGAGATATATCCATATCCAGTATTATTATTCAATGTAAGATTTGTTAATACATCATAATAAGAACCAGAACTCATATAAATCCCTCCATAATTATTGCTCGCACTAAAGTTGGTCAAGAAAATGTTGCTGCCAGAACTAAATGCAATACCGTAAGGATTGCCGCCTGTATTGTAGTTTGATATTATGTTCGTTAAATTGCCACCAGAAGCAGAATTGAGCCATATACCTGCATTTGTATTATTATTTGTTACTATATTTGTTAAACTGTCATTACTTGAAGAAAAGATATAAACCCCTGAATAAAAATTGTCGATGTTACAATTTTCTGCTAAATCATTGTTGCTGCCACCATTTGAGTTGTTAAAATAAACCCCATAAGTGCTGGAAATGTCTGTACCACTAATAGTGTTACCTTGACAATCAAAAGTCACATTTTTCTTGCCTCCGAAATCAATGCAGGTTGAAGTTGCCCCTGATAAAGGGGTGGTTAATTGGATTGTATCCCCCGCAACACTTGTAATATTAGTCAAATAAGCGGTGCAGCTTCCACAAGAGTTGCAAGAATAAGTTGTCGCATCAACTCTGATTAATAAAATGAAAATAAACAGTAAAGACAAACTTAAAACTACAAAAACTGCTCCTCTTTTTCTTAATTCCATTACTTATTATCAAGATGTATAGAATTTAAAAATCTTCTTGGAGATTATGACGAAAGGTTTAAAAGTAGTCTACCATCTGGATATATACATTAAAAAACATATCTTAAAATGAAAGACAACTTTGACATCTTTTTTAGGAGAAAGCCAGCTTTGATGTTGGTTTTTTTGAAGAAGAATACAAGAATGAGATATGGCAGTATTCTTGCAAAAGAAGTAGACTGCACTTACAGCCATGCTGTAAAGATTTTGCAGACCCTTGAAAAATTAGGGCTGGTTCTGTTTGAGAAAAAGGGGCGAGTTAAGCTGATAAAGCTTACAAAAAAAGGAAAAGAAGTAGCAGACCATATCGAATTGATACAAAATCTTGTTAAGTAAATATCTCGCCCTTGTAAAAACTTGAAACACTCATATAATTGAGATTGTCAGTTATTACTAACTGCTTTTTCAAATTTCTATTACTATTAGTAAGTAGGCCAAAAGTTTATTAGCTAAATCATAAGAATCCTAATCATGACAAAAATTACACAGGCAGAAAAAAGCAGTACCAATGAGATAAAAAAGATCTTACATCCTCTTGTAAGAGATTGGTTTTTCTCGAAATTCAAGGAATTCTCGCCTACTCAGGAGTATGGAGTCCTAAATATCTGGAACAGAAAAGATATTTTGATCTCAGCTCCAACAGGAGGAACAAAAACGCTCACAGCTTTTCTTTCAATTCTCAATTACTTAGTCATACAAGCAGAAAATGGAAGCTTAGAAGACAGAATCTATGCAGTCTATACTTCTCCATTAAAAGCTCTTAGCAATGATATTCATAAGAATCTAATAGAGCCTCTGGAAGAAATAAATAACTTAGCAGAAGAAAGAGGAATAAAATTGCAGAAGATAAGAGTTGGTCTGCGAACTGGAGATACAACAACTGCTGAAAGAGCAAAGATGGCACGTAAAGCACCTCACATTCTCGTTACAACTCCAGAGTCATTGGCAATTGTTCTCACAAGTCCAAAGTTCGTTGATAATATGAAAGCTGTAGAATTTTGCATAGTTGATGAAATTCATGCATTTGATAATAAGAGGGGGGTTTATTTGAGCCTAACAATGGAAAGATTGAATGAAATAAGCAACATATGGGCTACAAAAATCGGTTTGAGCGCAACAATTGAACCGATGGAAGAGGTCGGAAGATTCCTTGTTGGAGAAGGTGATGAAAGAGAAGTGTCAATTGCAAGAGTCCCAATGACTAAGAAGTTAGATATTGCAGTTTTGACTCCCACAAAAGATTTGATTGAAGATACAAATATTTTCAATAGCATGTATGATTTGCTTGGGAAGTTAATAAGAGATCACAAGACAACTTTGATTTTCACAAATACACGTTCTGCAACAGAAAGAATCGTAAGCAATCTAAAAGAAAAATTCCCTACAGAATATGGGGATGATAATATTGCAGCGCACCATTCTTCCCTTTCAAAAGCTCATAGGTTTGATGTTGAAGAAAGGTTGAGAAAAGGAGAATTGAAAGTTGTTGTCTGTTCCACAAGCTTGGAATTAGGAATTGATATTGGTTATATTGACCTTGTAATTATGATTGGTTCGCCAAAATCCTCAGCGAGAGCATTGCAGAGATTGGGAAGAGCAGGTCACAAGCTTCATGATATAGCAAAAGGAAGATTTATTGTTACAGATAGGGATGATTTAGTTGAATGTTCTGTAATCCAAAAAGAAATGATTGAAAAGAAGATCAATAAGGTTTATTTCCCAAAAAATTGCCTTGATGTTTTAGCACAGCAGATTTATGGAATGGCTATCTACAAAATCTGGGATATTGACAAATTGTTTGAAACAATAAAAGGAAGTTATTGCTATGCAACTCTTCCAAAAAAAGATTTTCTTGATATTATTAGTTATTTAGCGGGAGAATATGATTTGGAAAAGAATTATGTTTATGGAAAAATTTGGTATGATCCGATAACAAAGCAGGTTGGGAAGAAAGGAAAGATGGCAAGAGTCTTGTATATGACAAACATTGGAACAATTCCTGATGAATCTTTCATAACAGTAAAACTCGCAAAAACTCAGGAACAGATCGGATTTATAGATGAAGGGTTCATGGAAAGGATGAAAAGAGGAGATGTCTTTGTATTGGGAGGTAAAAAGTACCAATTCTCATATCCAAGAGGAATGAATCTTTATGTTAATTCAGCAGAGCAGTTATCTCCAACAATTCCTTCTTGGTTTTCAGAAATGCTTCCCCTAAGTTTTGATTCCGGCTTGGAAATAAACAGATTCAGGTTCATGATGCATGAAAGATTCAGTTCAAACAAGCCAAGAAAAGAAATTGAAGAATTCATTTGTGAATATCTTTACATTCCTATTGAAACAGCAATAAAAATCTATGACTATTTTTATGAACAGCATAAATTTCTTGGAATTCCAAATGAAAAACAGATGATTGTTGAAAGGTATAAGGGAGAGAAAAAATATCTGATTTTTCATAGTATGTATGGCAGACGGGTAAATGATGCATTATCAAGGGCTTTTGGTTTCATTGTGGGACAGGCAGGAGAAAGAGATGTTGAAATGGGCATTAATGATAATGGATTTTATCTTGCGGGAGAAAAGTTCTTGAATATTGAGAAAGCTCTCAATTCCATTACGCCTGATAATTTAGAGGAAGTTTTGAAGGAAGCAATTGAAAAGACAGATGTTCTTGCAAGAAGATTTAGACATTGTGCGACACGTTCATTGATGATTCTTAGAAATTATAAAGGGATGAACAAGACAGTAGGAAAGCAACAGATGAAAAGCCATTTCCTTCTTCATGCGGTAAAAAAGATAACTAACGAATTCCCGATTTTGAGAGAAGCTCGAAGGGAAGTTCTGGAAGATTTGATGGACGTTCAGAATGCTAAGAAAGTTCTTGAGTGGATAAAAGACGGAAAACTAAAACTCAAATTCATTGACACGATTCTACCCTCTCCATTTGCAACAAACTTAATTATCCAAGGTTACAGCGACCTTATCAGAATTGAAGACAAGCAAAACTTCCTCCGAAGAATGCATGAGCTTCATATGAAAGAGATAAGCAGAGGAATGGGTCTAGAGTTTTAGAAAATCAAATTTAAAAGAAAAAGAAACCCCACAAAAAATAAAAAAATAAAATTTAGGTTTATTTGCACATTTTGCAACCGGGCATAATTAATTCCATTAATCCCCACAAAACGAAGATTCCACCCACAAATGCTACCCAATTCAAAAACTGCCAATAAACATTGACTAAAACAAGAGCACCAAGGATAAGCATCTTCGCACCCATCATTCTCTTGTGCATTATCCAATGTTTCTTGTCCATATTCATCATCATATCTTTTGCCATTTATTCACCCCCTTTCATTTTTTTAGTATGATTTCCTTCTGTAAAAATGATTAACAATCAATCCTATTGCTATAACTATCAAAACCAGAGGAACCCATGGAACGGGAATTGTGAAAACATTTATCTCATTTAAAAACCAAACAATTCCAATTATTAATAATATAACCCCTGCTAAAGGAAATACTTTGTCTTTGTGTCTCGCATATCTTTCACTTCTTTTTTTTGCCATCTTTTTAATATGATTAAAATTGTCCAGTCTCAGTAAACTTCTTCATCAATTTTTCAATAATGATTTGTGGAGCAAATCCTTTTCTGCTGCAAGCCTTTACAAACTCATCGTAAGTTTGCCTATCAATATTGTAATCGATCTTCATTTTCTGAGGACCTTTTGGATATGATGCCATAACTAAATTATTAAGATGAAGTTTATAAATTTATTTCCTTCTTTTCATAATACTATAGGAAATAAAATTGACAATCCAAAAGACCACAGCAATAATTATTGTGGAAATTATGTCAAATTCTTTTATAAGAAGATATTTTACTAATGCATAGACTAAGGCGGTTATTAATGCA